>NZ_JBEPYQ010000109.1:0-23074 GCF_041641335.1 Cohnella sp.
ACGTTCCTCCAGACCGCTAAGGTGGGCGAACGCGCCGGAAGTGGGCGATTAACGTTCCGCCAGACCGTTAAGGTGGGCGAACGCGCGAGAATCGGGCGGTTAACGTTCTCCCAGACCGCTAAGGTGGACGACCGCGCCGGAAATGGGCGATTAACGTTCTGCCTGACCGCTAGGGCGTGTATGCATACTCCGAGGATACGTCAAGCAAAAGTGACGAAGCAGGGGGCGGAAAGGCGGTGAAAAATGCCCCTGAGCGGGTTTTCATACACGCCCTAGCCGAAGCGACTCGCACCCCGCGCCCGCCCACCTAGCCAGAGTCACGCCTCGTAGTGGACCAGATATGGCTGAAGCGCCGTATTGTAGTAGCCGATGCTGTACTCGGCGACTTCGCCCGAAGGCTCGCGGGAGTAGCGAGAGCGTCTCAGCAGGTGCGTGCCCGGCTCCAGCTTCAGCAGCTCGGCGACGCGTGCGGGAGCGATCGCGATCTCGAAATGGTCGCGAAATTTCGCCAGCGCGATCTCCTGCTCCTCCAGCAAGCCGTACAACGATTGCTCGTCCGAATCGAAGGCCGCCACACCGCCCGTGCGCGAAGTCAAATAGTGCGTGTAATGGATATACGGCACATCGTCGAGGAAGTACAAGCGTTCGATGCATACGCACTGGTCCCCGAACAGCCGATAAGGCTCAGAGCCTTCTTCGTTGCGAACCGTCTCGGCCTGGAGCAGCCGCTTGCGAATGCGGTGGCCGTCCTCAACGAGAATTTCGGTAAAGCTCTTCTGCTTGGACAGCCTGGAGGTGGACGTGTTGCGCAGCACCTTCGTGCCTTTTCCGCTGCCCTTCTCCAGATAACCTTCCTGCACGAGCTCCTGAATTGCGTTTCGCACCGTAATTTTGCTGACCTCGAATTCCTGCTCCAGCTGAGGCTCCGAAGGGATCAGTTCCCCGAGCGGATAGACGCCGTGCAGAATGCGGTCCTTAATCATATTTTTGATTTGTTGGTATAGCGGTTTCCGATCCCGTGACAAAGCCATAGCGGAATATCCTACCTCTCTACGTCGCCTGCCGCTTGCGTCATCGCGCGCACGATTTCCCGTTCCGATGCCATCGGCGTATCCCCGGCGGTCGTATGGGCCAGCATGGCTGCCGCTGCCGCGTAACGAACCGTGTAATCCGGAGCGAAGCCGGACAGCTCTCCGTGCAGAATTCCGCTCGCGTAGGCGTCTCCAGCCCCAATTCTATCATAAACGGCGAAGATCAGCGTATCCGAATAGTTGAACCTTCCGTCCTTGTACAGGTAGCCGCGCAAAGAATGCGTGTTGTCCCCGTTCACGGAACGATGCGTTCCCGCCGCCGCGGAGATGCCATAGCGGCTTGCCACCTGCGGGACCAGCTCCTCGAGCTGCTCTTCGCGCGTCGTCCCGGTTACAGGCAGCTCCAGTACGTACATCGCATCCTTCTCGTTCATCAATACGATGTCCGCCAGCCCCAGCATTTTCTCATAAAAAGGCTTCGCCTTGCGATATCCGTCCTCGCCCCAGAGCGAGGGGCGATAATTGCAGTCGAACGCCACGAGTCCGCCCCGCGCCTTCATCGCTTCCGCGAAACGAAGCATGTGGCTTCTTACCTCTTCGTTCATGGCCAGCGTAATGCCGCAGAAGTGGGCGACGTCGAGCTGTTCGGCGATGCCGGCGAAATCGTAGGCGTCCTCTGGAGCCGTATTGAAGCTGCTCTCCAGCCGGTTCGTGTAGGTGACTCGGCTCGGCCGCGCGCCGAAGCCGTTTTCGAGAAAATACATCCCGATATAGCTGCCGCCCCGGGTTACGAACGACTGGGCGATGCCCAGCTTGCGCAGATTCGCCGCCGCCGCGTCGCCCAGCGGATTGTCCGGAAGACGGGTGACCAAGTACCCGTCGTGTCCGAAACGAGCCAGCGCGGAGATCACGTTCACGCCCGTGCCGGAGAAGGAATAACCGAGCGTGCTCGCTTGGGCCAGCAGATCGTATCCGGGCGCCTGCAGGCGCATCATCACTTCTCCGAAAGCCGCGATTCGCTTACCCATTGGCTCCGTCCACCAGTCTCTTCGTGATGGCCAGCAGTTCCTTCACGTCGGCGACGTTCGTCTTGCCCGTCTCCTTGTCGATGATGGAGGAATACACGTGCGGAATCACCTGCGGCACTCCGGCGTCCAGGCAAATTTGCAAAATCTGCTCATAGTTGTCCATCTCGATGCCGCCGGTCGGCTCAAGGGCGAACCCTTCTTCGCCGCATGCGAGAGCGACGGCTTTCAGCTCTTCCACCCGGCTAAGCCCGTTCATCGGAAAATACTTCAGCGCGTTGCCGCCCATATCCCGCACGAGAGCGATGGCGGACTTGACCGGGATGATCGCATGCTCCGATTGCGCCGCGCTGAACGGGCCGGTGGAGATGCTGACATAGCCGGGACGGCCAGTCGGCGAGACGAGCGCGTTAATCCAGCTGTCGCGTCCGCCCAGATTGGCGCGGGTCGCGCCCACGGCCGGGAATACCTGATTGATGTGGCTGCCCGCGTAGCTCTTGGCGATCTCCACGACGACCGCCGCCTGGCGGTTGTCTCCCGCGCCCAGCCCGATCGATACGGCGTCGTCGATCGCTTCTCCGTACTGCTTCATCGCGGCGGCCGCCTCTTCCGCATTGGGATAGGCCTTGGACAGCACGCCGACGAGGACGTGGCCTTCGGCCGCATCGAATACTTCTTTGGCGTTCTCGATATCTTTGGCCAGCACGTTCAGGGCGACGCGGTCGTTGTACAAGCGTTTGGATAAGTTGGACATTTTAAAGACCTCCCGTAAGTTCTCGAATTCTCGATGCGATAATCTCGATATCGTCGCCTTGAAGCGGACGGGGATCGATATCGAAATAGCCTTGCTTCACGCCGTAGTCCCTCGTGTAGACGGCGATGTCTCCGCCTTGCAAGCCGGCGACGACTTGCAAAGCGTTCGTACCAGACGCGACCGGATCGATCTTCACCCGGGCGCGGAAAATCGCTCTTCCCGCCTCGTCCTGAACGATGGATACCTGTACGCCCGGAACGTCGTTCAGCGGCATGAGCGTTTGCAGGGCGGCTTTCTCCTGCTCGCTGTTGTCCGTCTTGTCGACGTATTCGTCCAGCGCCTGCAGCAAGCCGAAGGAAGACTCCTTCCCGACCTTCATGCTCCGGCCGATGCCGTGAAGCTGTACCTTCAGCCATTCGATATATTGCCGCTTGCCGCCTACGATGCCGGACGTCGGTCCTTCGATCGCTTTGGAGCCGCTGTAGATGGCAAGATCCGAATAGCGCACATACTTCTGCAGATCCTCTTCGGCCGCCGCGTCCACGATCAGCGAAACGCCGCGGCGCTGCGCGACTTCCCAGGCTTCCTCGACGGAGATCATATTTTTTTGCACGCAGTGGTGCGATTTCACGTACAGAATGGCTGCGGTGTTCGGCCCGATCGCATCCTCGATGTGGAACGCCTTGCCTTCGTTGGCGTATCCGACCTCGACCAGCTTGCCCCCGCCCAGATACACCATCGTCTCCACCGGAGCGCCGTACTGAACGTTGTGGCCTTTCAAGATGATGATCTCGTTAACGGCGATCGGCTCCTGGTGCAGGCGTTCGCTCAGACGGCGATTGCCTTTCGTGACGACGGCGGCGACGGACAGCGCGATGCCGCTGGAAGCCGAGTTAACGACGACGGCCGCTTCGGAGCCCAGAATGCGCGCGATGTAATCCCCGGCCTTGTCGACGAGATCGGCGATCTCGACGTACTGCTGGCCGCCTCGCTTCATCGCCTCCATAACCGTGTCGGTCGGTGCGGACACGCCGAGAATGCTCATGCGTCCGCTGGCGTTAATTACCCTTTTAAGCCCGTACTTCGCATTTAATGAACTTGTCACCAGCAACCACTCCCTTTGGTTCTATAATCGTGTGCGCGATTCGTTCTTCTCCCTCGGAATCGATCAGCGTCGCAGGTTTGTCCTCGACCGAGAACAGAGTCAGGTTGGCCGGATCGCCGACCCGAATTTGTCCGAGCTCGGGCTTGCCGAGCCAGCTCGCGGCGCGGACCGTCACGGACGCGATAACCTCTTCCAGAGAGTACCCCAGATGCAGAAACTTGGTCAGAACGTTCGCCAAGCTGTACACAGGCCCGTTCAGCCGATTGCCTCTATAGATGTCCGTGCTGATCGTGTGCGGGCGGATTCCGGCTCTCCCTGCGGCTTCGGCCGTCCGGAATGAGAAGCTGGCTGTGCCGTGCCCGATATCGAGTCTTACGCCTCGGGCCAACGCGTCTTTCAGCGCCTGGATCGGCTGCCCGCTGTCGTCGAACAACCCGTTTTTCTTTCCGTGAAAACAATGAGTGACGACGTCTCCCGCCGACAAAAGGGCCATGATCTCCCGAATATCCGGAGGTCCCGAGCCGATGTGGACCATGAGCGGCAGTCCGGTTTCGTCGGACAGCTTGCGGGCCATCCAGAGCGGCTCCAGACCGCTGTCCCCGACGACGCTGCGGCTGATTCGCGCCTTGAAGCCGACGATCGAATCCGGATATTCGGAGGCGGCGCGGGCGGCGAGAGCCGGATCGATCCACTCCAGCCTCGACAGCTCGTCGATTCTGGACAAGCCGATGCGCGAGACGTTCAGGAACGCGAACAGCCGAGTCGCCGCTCGTTCTCCGCTGGCGATCAGCTCGCCGATCCGATCGGCCCCGCAGCTTCCGGCGTCGACGATTGCCGCAACGCCTTGATTGACGCCGATCTCGTCGATGTCGTCGCCGTACGGATCGAATTCGGGGAAGGCGTGGACGTGCAAGTCGATCCAGCCGCTGGACACGTAAGTCTTTCCTTCGTAATCCGTACCTGTGTCCGAATCCGCCGGCAGCAGCGTTCCGGCCGGAGCAACGTCCGCAACGATGCCGTCCGACACGGCAATATCGACAAGAGAGCCGTCGGTCAGCCGGAGATTGCGCAAAACTAGCTTCTGCAAATGATATCACCCGATTTCTGTTCAAGATGTTTCTTTAAACAATATAACGTTATAATGTTTAATCGGTCAATATCAAAAGCCAACGGATGGTTTGCTCCAGCTTCGGGAAAAGTAACGGGGACAAGAGACAAGAGGGAGGCCTTTTACTTTATGAAGAGATTGGCAATCATCGCGATCCTGCTGCTTCTGGCCGCTTGCGGCAATCAGAGCCGCGACATGAAGCAGCAAATGAAACAGCAGTCTAAGAGCCAGCCGCAGCTTCAGGTCAGCGCCACGGACACGGAAGTTCCGGTCAACAAATACGTCGTTCAGAGCAACGAGTCCATCCAGGACATCGCCAGCAAGTACCATGTCAGCATCGAGGACTTCCTCCGGGCCAATCCCGATTTGCTTAAGCTTGTAGGAGGAGGCGGTGGTGGAGGCAATTACGCGAACCCGAACCAAGGGGCCGGACAAGGCTGGGGAGACGCGGGCCGAGGGCAGACGGGCGCACCTCAGACGGGAACGCCGCAGACTGGAACTCCGCAGACCGGGACGGGCAATCCGGGATCGGGCTTGAACGAACCTCTTCCGAACAACAGGGAAGTGACGATTCCATCCAGCGATTCGATGACGGGTTACGAGCTCGAAGTGCTGAACCTGACGAACGCGGAGCGTCAGAAAGCCGGGCTTAAGCCGTTTTCCGGCGATTACTCGAACTTGAACCGGTCGGCGAGGGCCAAGTCGGAGGATATGGCGAAAAACAACTATTTCTCCCACACGTCTCCGACGTACGGCGATCCGTTCGCTATGATGCGCAATTTCGGCGTGCAGTATCAGTCCGCGGGGGAAAATATCGCCAAGGGGCAGCCGTCTCCGCAGCAAGTCGTCCAAGCCTGGATGAACTCTCCGGGCCATCGCGCCAACATTATGAACGCGTCCTATACCCATATGGGAGTCGGATACGTGGCGAATAACGGTCAACCGTGCTGGACGCAGCAGTTCGTTTCCAAATAACGTTCGTCCGCGGAGGATACCCGGCAGACCGTTCTGGTCCCGGGTATCCTTTCTTCGACAATTCAGAAGTATAAAATCCGCTATCCTTATCTGAATCGTCTCCGACAAATCGCATTCACCGTCCAGAGGACGCCGAAGGCGTTTTTGCTTGCGCCGGCGGGTCAGCTTTACTCTACCAGCATGTCCATCAGATGCCGGGCGCTCTTGGAGAGATGGCGGTCCCGCAGCCAGACGACGCCGATGTCGCTGTGGAAACGCGCATCCTCGATCTCGATTAGAGTGATGCTCGGAGGCTCGAACGAGTTCATGACCGACTTGGGCAGAATCGCCGCTCCGATTCCCGCCGCGACGAGCGAGATGGCGATGGCAACGCTGGAGCATTCGCTGACGATTCTGGGCTCCAGGCCGAGCTGCTTGAATTGATGGAACACCTGGTTGTGCATCCCGGTCGTCCGGTCCGTCTTCAAGGTGAGAAAAGGAAAGCGGGCCAGCTCCGCCATCGTCATCGCCCGTCTGTCCGGCGGGCGCCATTCGGTCGGAAGCAAGGCGACGAAAGGATCGGACGGCAGGGGGAGGGCGGAATAGTGCTGCGACTGAAAGTCGGATTGGAACGGGAGGCGAGTGACGATGAATTCGAGATCGCGGTTTTCCAGCAGTTCCCCGAGCAAGAAATGGTCTCCCTCCTGAATCTTGAAGGTAACCTGCGGATACTTCTCCGTGAATCTGCGAAGGACGGGGGGCAGGAGCGAGACGCAGGAGACGACCGCCCCGATCGACAGGACGCCCTGCACGCCCTCTCCCAGCTCCTGGACGTAGGTGATCGTATCTTCGAATTGCTTCATCAGGGCAAGCGCGCGGTCACGCAGCATTTCTCCGGCTTGGGTGAGCTGCAGCCGCTTGCCGTTGCGGTCGAACAGGACGACGCCGAGCTCCTGCTCAATGAGCTTGAGCTGGCGGCTGAGCGGGGGCTGCTCCATATTGAGCTGCTTGGCCGCACGGGTAATCTGACCTTCGTGCGCAATCGCGAGAAAATAACGAAGCTGACGCATGTCCATGTCGAAAACCTCCATACTTTAAAGGTATGCATCACCGATAAAACAGATATTATCAATATACATCCGCCTCTGGTATCATTCAAATATAAAGCGCGTTCAATCAAGGAGGAATATTCGGATATGGCTCATGCAATCCCGGTAGAACGGACGACCGCACCCAAGGAGAAGCCGGAAGCTTCGACGCTCGTCTTCGGCAAGCATTTCACGGATCATATGTTCATCATGGAGTACGACGCCGGACAAGGATGGCACGATCCCCGCATCGTCCCTTACCAGCCGATCTCGCTCGACCCGGCCGCGAAGGTGTTCCACTACGGCCAGACCGTATTCGAAGGCATGAAAGCCTATAAGACGCCGGACGGCCCGGTGCTGCTGTTCCGGCCCTTCAAAAACCTGCAGAGGCTCAATCGCTCCAATGCCCGCCTCAGCATCCCGCTGATCGACGAAGATTTGGCGATGGCCGCGCTGAAGGAGCTTCTCAAGGTCGACGAGGACTGGATCCCGACCGACGAAGGCACATCGCTGTACATTCGTCCGTTCGTCATCTCGACTCAGGCGACGCTGGGCGTAAATCCGTCGGAGAGCTACTACTTCATGATCATTCTGTCCCCCGTAGGCTCGTATTACGCGGAGGGCATTAATCCGGTCACCATCTATGTGGAGTCGGAATACGTGCGCGCGGTGACGGGCGGGATAGGCAACGCCAAGACCGGCGGCAACTACGCGGCGGGGCTCAAGGCGCAGGAGGAGGCGTCCGGCAAGGGCTATTCCCAAGTGCTGTGGCTGGACGGCGTTCACCGCAAATACATTGAAGAAGTCGGCAGCATGAACGTCTTCTTCAAAATCGCCGGCAAGGTCGTCACGCCCGCGCTGAACGGAAGCATTCTCGACGGCGTCACGCGGGATTCCGTCATTCAGGTGCTGAAGCATTGGGACATCGAGGTCGAGGAGAGGACGGTCTCCATCGACGAGCTGGTCGAGGCTTACCGCAAGGGTACGCTGGAGGAAGCGTTCGGCACCGGAACGGCCGCCGTCATCTCCCCGATCGGAGAGCTGAACTGGCAGGGAGACAAGCTGACGCTGAACGGGGGACGCACGGGCCCGCTGTCTTCCAGGGTGTACGACTTTATGACCGGCATCCAGAGAGGGGCGGTCGAAGATCCGTTCGGCTGGGTCGTAAAGCTGGATTAGCCGGCGCGCGATAAATCTCTTGAAATTGTTGCGACTATAGACTTATAATTGATATCGATGCGTGACGTAAATAGGTAACGATATTCAATTATTCTAGTCATATATACATCGAGGAGACGCATACACGAAAAGGCAAACCCTTCGAAAGAGGGGGACGCAAAGCTATGGGCCTAAAGAACTCTCCAGTTCAATGGCTGCCAGGCCGCCGAATGGAGCGTTAGGACACCATCCCATTCGGGAGGTGTCTTTTTTGTTGTCGAGAGGTGCTGAGCTTGAAGAAACAAATATCCGAAGCCGAGCTGAAAAGACTGATCCACCAGCTGGATATCGGCAGCGAGGGCGAGGACGAGGGGGAAGACGCCTCGGCCGAGCTCCGCGAGCGGGACGAGAACGGACAGCTCGCCAAGCAGGACGGAACGATCCGGATTCGCAATCAGCAAATCCACGTTCAGGATCCGACCGCCGGAGGAGAATACGCCGTCATCTATCCGATGAGCCCGGTCAGACTGTTCGTCAACGAGCAGGAAGTCGTCTGGGAGGCCCCGGTGCGGGCTTCGGACCGGATTGCCTGGAAGGCGGAAGAGCAGCCGTTGTTCCAGATAACGATTTCGGAGGACAAGCTGCTCGCGCACCTGCGGCTGTTCGCGACGGAACGCTATGCGGCAAGGCTCGTCGACGCCGGACCCGACCCGAGAGTAATCGTGCGCGCGGAGGACGATGAGAGCATCGTGCTGAAGACGGTGCAGCTCGCCGATGTGGTGGAGAAGCTCGAGGAGATGTCGATCAAGTCCCGAATCGAATTCGCCGCCATTCAGCGGGAGCTGCTGGAGCCTACCTACGAGCCGATCGTCGTGGCCAGCGGCAAGGCGCCGGCGGACGGCGAGGACGCCAGACTCGAAATCTACTTCGACCAGCAAGTGCGCAGCGAGTTCTTCGAAGTGGACGGCGCGATCGATTTCCGCAACCATCTCCGCATTCCGACCGTGCAGAAGGGCGATCTGATGGCGAGGAAAATTCCGATGGTGGACGGAACCGCCGGATACGACGTGCTGGGTAACGTTACGCTGCCGAAGCCGCCCAAGGACCTGTTCATTCTGGCGAAGCCGAACGTGGAGCTGACGCCCGACGGAAGCGTGATTGCCAGAAAGCAGGGCAGGCCAAGAATCACGGGCGGGAAAATCAAGACGCTGGACGTCTCGACCTCGTACGTCGTCTCGGGCAACGTGGACATCTCGACCGGCAACATCGTTTTTGCCGGGGACGTGATCGTCTGCGGCGACGTCACCGACAACATGATCGTCGAATCGCTCGGTAACGTATACGTCTACGGCCACGTGTTCAATTCGACGATTACGGCGACGGGCAGCATCAACGTGCGGGGCAACGTGATTTCGAGCCGGCTCTACTCCGGTTATTTCGGCGTGTTGTTCAACCGTCTCTATCATACGTCGAAGCAATTGTGCGATTCGATAGAGAAGCTGCTCGCGGCGTCCAAGCTGCTGGAGGAGGCGCTCGAAGCGAAGCGGCAGCCGGCACGGTTCGGCCAGATCGTGCAGCTTCTGCTCGAGACGAAGATGAGGGATATTTTGCCGGCGATCAAGGAACTGCAGTCCGTCATATCGAACATTCGCAACATTCGGAAGACGGAATACGAGAAGCTGAAGGAAATCTCGGAAATCTTCACGAAACCGACGAAGCTGATCGAATCGGCGACACGGGAGTTCGTTCAAGGCTTCCTCGCCCTGCTTCAGGACACTCACGGGGAAGTTGCCCGAATGCAGGAGGAGCAGGTGGAGATCAGCATCAACCAATGCCAGGGCGGCGAGCTGAAATCCAACGGGGACATCGTCATTCATCGCGACGGGGTGCTGCTCTGCGAGCTGTTCTCCGCCCGGAACATCGTATTTCTCTCGGAACAGGCGATCTGCCGGGGCTCGCGGCTGGACGCCGGCGACAGCATCCGGGCGTCGATCGTCGGCGGACAGACCGGAGCCAACTCGGTGCTGAAGGCCAGACGCAAAGTGCAAATCCGCAAAATGTACTCGGGAAGAGTTTGTGTCGGCAAGTACTGCAAGGACGTCTTCGAGCCGATCGAGCAGACGGTCTTCGACGTTCAAGCCTTGAAGAGATATTCCGAACCGGACGACAAGCGTGCAACATAATGACAAGCAGATGGTGGGATAAAACATGCTGGCAGGTCAACTGAAGACATACGTCGGAATGAGGGTCAACCGCAATATCTACAACGGCAGCGGAACGTTGGTCGTTCCCGTCTCTCGGGTGCTTACGGATCGCGACGTCAATCTGCTTGCGAGACAGGGGATCGCCTTGAGCGAGCAGGACGTGGAAGCCGTGTCGGTCGTCCATCTGGTCGATTCGGCGGTCCGGGAAGTGCGGGAGCTGTTCGAATACGCCAAGCAGACGGACCGGATTCCGTTCGCGCGCGTCCGGGAGCAGATCGTTCCGCTCATCCTCGAGCTGAGCAATCATCCGAATTTGAATCAGATTTTTCGCTATCTGGAAGTCCATGACGAATATGTCTATCGCCATAGCGTCGCGGTGGGGATACTGTCGAAGCTGATCGGCAAAACCAAGGGGTTCGACGACGGGGAGCTGATGGAGCTCACGATCGCGGGCTTCCTTCACGATATCGGCAAATCCAGGGTGCCGGGAGCGATTCTGAACAAGCCGGGGCGGCTGACGGAAGAGGAGTTCCGCATCGTGAAAGAGCATACGGTGTTCGGCTACGAGATTCTGAAAAAGTCGGACGGCGTCCCCGAGCGCTACGCTTACGTGGCGCTGCAGCACCACGAGCGCGAGGACGGGAGCGGCTATCCGCTAGGTCTCAGGGGAGGCTCGATCGACGTGTTCAGCAAGATCGTCGCCGTAGCCGACGTGTTTCACGCGATGATGTCCAAGCGGGTATACAAGAGTCCTCTCCCGCTCTTCCAGGTGCTGAAGGAACTGGCGGACAATGTCTACGGCTCTCTCGAGCCGGGGATCACCATAGCCTTCCTCAAGCGGATCATGGACATGCTGATCGGCAACCGGGCCGTGCTGACGGACGGGCGCGAAGGCAGAATCGTCATGGTGAACGCGGGCGATCCCGTTCGCCCCGTCGTCGAGGTGGACGGGCAATATATCGATCTGAGCGCGGAGCGTTCGATCGAGCTGGACAGAATCATCTAGGTTTTAGCCACCAGATACCCGCGCATTCGGGCAGGCGGGAGAGCTTGTCGGCCGCGACCCGGTCGGCGAGTTCGTCCCCGAAGAAGAAGCGGGTCAGCCGCTCGGCCTGATCGGCGTCGTCGAATTCGTAGTCGGTCCGAATCCAGCGATGGGAGAAGCCGTACGTATCCGTCAGCTTGCGATAGTAGGGTAGCAGAAACTCCGGCGGAGACGGCGTTTCGTATCCGGTGCCCATCGTCTCGAAGAGGATGATCGTGCCTCCCGGACGAAGGACGCGCTTGATCTCGCCGATGACCTGCTCCAGGTTTCGCTCCCAATCGGGAACGTTGACGCTGGCGAGGTAGCAGACGCTCCAGCCCGCGACGATCAGATCGGCGCTGCCGCCCTGCAGCGGAAGCTCGCGGTGGTCGGCGACCCGGACCGACCAATTGTCGAGGCCGGCAGCCCGCAGCCTTTCTGCCGTAATGTCCAGCATCGCTTCCGCGGCATCCAGGGCGACCAGAGAGTTGGCCGCCGGGGCGAGGGCGGCCGACAACCTCCCGGTTCCGGCTCCAATGTCGACGACGTCCAGTCCCCTGAGGGGGACGATTTCTTCGATAACGGACAGCAAGTCGGGCTGCCGGGCGATCATTTCGTGATATTGCGCGGCTTCTTCGCGATAAATGGCCTCATGATTCGGCATAGCTATTTTTCCTCCTTATAGGCGATTAGGACGTGCAGGCGCTCGTTCAGAGAGTGGAGATCGGCGGTATACCCGTGTTTCGCGAACCAACGGGACAGGGCGCGGGCGGAAGGATAACCGGAGCGGGCTTGGGCGTTCTCCTCGGCGTCCATCAGGTCGGCGACGGCAATGCGCCCCGACGGCTTGAGCACCCGGTCCATCTCTTCCAGGGCGAGCCGCTGCTGATCTCCGGCCAGATGGTGGAACGCGAAGCTGGAGACGACGAAGTCGAACTGCTCCCGCACATACGGAAGCGCGAGGAAGTTGCCGAGCCTCGTCTC
The DNA here is from genome assembly GCF_041641335.1 of Cohnella sp. Lineage (NCBI taxonomy): Bacteria > Bacillati > Bacillota > Bacilli > Caryophanales > Paenibacillaceae > Cohnella > Cohnella sp. Next base: position 12,436 of record NZ_JBEPYQ010000109.1, read on the forward strand.
CATGGCCGGATGCTTCGCCTGGCACAGCCGGAGCATCTCGCGGGACTGATCGACGCCTGACATGGCGCATCCGCATTCCAGAAACTTGCCCGCCAGATTGCCCGTTCCCGTTCCGATGTCGAGCCCTCGCTCTCCCTTGGCGGGACGGATGAGCCGGACGATTCGCTCCAACGCTTCCCCGTAATCCGCGTAATTCCCCTCGCTCGCGGCCACCCGCTCGTCATGGGTCGGCGCCAGGCGGTTGAAGTCCCAGCGGTCCTTCCAATTGACCCGTTGTTCCCTGAGCCTCTTCGAGGCGCTGGCCAGTCCGAAAATATGCGCGAGCGGCAGAGAGCGTTCGTTCTTCAGCAGCTCGATCATACGGTCGGTCGTCTCCACAATCTGCTTGATCTGCAGCCACTCCGACATCAGAATCGACCGCTGCAGCTCCAGGTAATACTGGAGCTCCTCCATGCCGTCGGCTTCCCATTTCTCCAGCGCCTGCCTGATGTCAGACAGGGACATGCCCGATTCTCGCAAAGACACGATCGTTTGCAGCCGCCATATATCTTGCTCCGAGAACGTGCGGTAACGGTTGGATTCCTGTTTGGCGGGTGACAGCAGGCCCTTTTTCTCATAAAAGCGAATGGCCCGCGGAGTGATGCCCAGCTTGTCCGCCGCTTCTTTGATATTCACGCCGATTCCCCCTTGGCTTCTATTCTAAACGTTGTCCCAACGTCAAAGTAAAGAGGGAATCTGGCGCGAGTCGTTACAAGGCGTTAAGCGGCGTTACGGGCGGGTCGCCGCGATCGCGCACGCGTAGGAGACGAGCAGGAGAAGGGCCAGCGCTCCGAAGGCGATCAAGGCGCTTCCGGCATGGAGCAGGCGAAGCGAGACGAGCGGCCCGAGCGTGGCCCCGAGGAACAGAATAAACGAATACATCGCCATCGCGGCGCCCCGCGCCGGCCCGGCTTGCTGGCCTGCTAGTGAGACGAGCGTCGGGATAAGAACGGAGATGCCGGCGACGAAAACGACGCTGGAGACGACAAGGGCGGCCAAGCTCGCGGATAGGCCGATCGCGGTCAAGCCGGCCGCAGCGGCGAGCAGCGCGGCCTTCAGCATGCGCGGCAGCCCGAAGCGGGCGGCGAGCGCCCCGGTGAACGGGGAGAGCGCCATGCCGACGATGCCTGCGGCCCGCACGAGCATGATCCCGCCGGCGTCCAGCCGATAGGGCGGAGCGGATAAGACGCTTCCCAAGGCGGCGTACATGCCCACGAAGACGAGGAACAGGGTCAGGGCGATGAAGAAGAGCAGCGCGAGTCTCTTGTTGCGAAGCAGGGTTCCGATCTGGCGATAGACAGGCGACCGGCCCGGCTCTCCTCCGCCGCGGCCGCTAGCCGGAGCGAACAGCCCGAGCAGAGCCGCGGAGATCAGATAGGCGGCTCCCAGCGCGTAGAAGGCGTACGGCCATCCCGGCGCGGGGAGCATCAGGCTGCCGAATACTTGGCCGACGATGCCGGCGAGCAGAAAGCCTGTGCTGAGAAAGCCGACGGTTGCGATCCGTTTGTCCGCCGGATACACCTCGGCAATATAGGTCAGCGCGTTGGGCGCGAAGGTCGCCGCGACAAACCCCTGCGCCGCCCGCATGGCGATGACGCCGGGCAGGCTGTCCATCAGGCCGATCAAGGGCGTGACGAGCCCCAGAACGGCAAGTCCGGTCACCATGACCCGCCAAGTGCCGTAACGCGCCGCCAGCGGGGCAAGGAGCAGGAAGCCGGCGGCGTAAGCGAAGGAGAAGCCGCTGCTGGTCCATGCCGCGAGCTCGGCGGAGACGGCGAAAGTTTCCGCGAACATGGCGTTCATCGGCAGGGCGACGTACAGGCTGGAGACGACGGCGATTCCGCACCAGACGAGAACAGAGGTGACGACCGGAAGCCGGTACAGGGAGAGCGCCTGCGCTTCGGCGGCTGTTTTGGGCATAGGGGAGGCTCCTTTCGGGATCGTGTTCCGGGCGATTGTCATTTTTTATATGACGTGAAGGATGCAGGTTGCAATGCATATAGATTTTCGATCGAGTGGGCTAGAATTGAGCCGACAAAAGGCAACTTCGACAAAAAAGAAATTGAGCATTATAGAGAAATCTTTGAGTTCTGCCACCAGAATGGAGTCATTCCTATTGTCACTTTACACCATTTTACTTCACCGAAATAGCTGATTTCCGAGGGCGTCCGGAGAATCGCTCGTCTGTCGGAAAAATACTCTTGCCTTTAGTGACTTTACGCAGCTGGCGATAGTAGCTCTCAATCATATTGGTCGTCAGCATCTACGCTAAGGTTTCACTGTTGGTGGTTTACACAAAATTCTTGACAGACCCCTCCCATCCGTGCTTCATTTGATTTGCAGTTTTTGAACCTTAACTACGAGAAGGAGATGACTCGATGCCGGGATGGAAGAATATCCGATTCCGTAACCAATTGCTTGTTGTGTTTATACTGCTAAGCAGTCTACCGGCTTTGCTGATCGGAGGGGTTGCTTACCGGAAATCTTCTGAAACGATGCAACGTCAGACCGAACAAGATTTAAAGGTAATCCTGGGCCAATTGAGCACTTCGGTGGAAGGGCAGATCGGCGACTTTGATCGATTTACGATTCTGCCCTATTATTTGACGGATATCTTTCAGTTTCTGAACCGACCTTACGTGTCTGAGGACCAATGGGGCACTGCGGAAATTCAGGCGCAGCGAACGATGGCAAGGCTGATGAGCGCCTACCCTTCCATTAATTCATCCATCGGCGGATTGTTGATACTGGGCATGAACGGTTCCGTAAGCGGTTACAGAACGGCGGGGGTTCCAACCATCAATCCTGAACACGATATTACAAGCAGCAAGTGGTATCGGGACGTTCTAGAACAACAAGGCGGATTCGTCATTACCGGCATCCAGGATATTGATGCATTTAAGGGCGAACCTTTCCGAGCAATCGTCGGTTCACGAATGCTCCGGGACGAGAACTTTCGCCCGCTTGCCGTCATCGTTATTTTCATTTCTTCCAATTTCATTCCCAAGCTTGTCAAATCACTTGAGCTTCCTTCCGTACAAGTGGTCGTGAAGGACAGGGAAGGTAATATGGTTTACGCATCCAATCAGGAACTTGCGTCTGGTCTGCTTCCGGTCGTAGCGGAGGTCAAAGAAGGCACCTGGGAAAAGAATATCAGAATCGGAGATGAAACCGTCCGGTATAGCGGTGTTTTCCAAGAAAGCGATTATTTGGGATGGGATATCTATTTAGGCGTCAACCACGATGAAATGCTCAAGGCAAGCCGTTCCATCCGGAATTATACGGTGGTGCTCGTGGCCATACTCGTGATCTTTTCTGTACTTCTTTCCTGGCTGCTGGCCCGCAATCTTTCGCAGCCCATTTCAAGGATCATTCGCTCCATGCATGAGGTAGAATTGGGGCAGTTCAACTTTCCTTCCACTACCCGAGAAGACGAGATTGGTCTGCTTGAGAAAAGTTACGGCAAAATGGTGGGCCGTCTGAAAGAACTCATCTACTCCATTGAAGAAAAGGAACGGCAAAAAACGCATGCGGAGCTGTACGCGCTTCGTGCACGCATCCAGCCGCATTTCCTTTACAATACCCTCAATTCCATACGTATGCTTGCGATCTTGCAGCAATCGACACAAATTGCGAAACTCATCCAGTCGCTGAGCAAGCTGCTGCAGGCCAACATGAAGCTGGATAGCGAACTCGTTACACTGGAGGAGGAGATCAGGCTTTTGCGGGATTATGCGATGCTTATGGATTTGCGGTATACGAACGTCTTCGACCTCGATTGGCGGATCCAGGAGAATCTTCTGAAGACTGCAGTTCCGCCGATGTTGCTGCAGCCGATTTTGGAGAACGCGATCTTTCACGGGGCACGAGGGTTGGAACGCAAGCTAATGATAACTGTCGCCGCATCTCTGGATCCCGAAGGCAAGGAGGTCATCATTGAAATTACGGATAACGGTGCAGGTGCCGGTGAAATAGCGGGGTTTTTGAATGAGTACAATCTTCATGCAGATACCCACTCCACTCATATCGGTCTGCGAAACGTTCGAGACCGGATCAGCCTTCGTTTCGGGCCTGCTTACGGGTTAGCCGCATTCCGCCAGGACGGCAAGACCGTAATCCGGTTAAACATACCTTTTAAATCGCTGCAGCAGGAAGGTGATAATGATGTGGAATATGCTGGTTGTTGAAGACGAATCTATCGTTCGTGTCGGCCTTCGCTATATGCTGGATTGGGAGAGCTGCGGCATTCATTGGAAAGCTGAAGCTTCAAGCGGAGAGGAAGCACTGAACATTCTGGACAGAGAGTCGATTCATATCATGATGACGGATATCCGAATGCCAGGCATTGATGGCCTTGAGCTGTCCAAACGAGTCCGTGAGCGCGCGCCGCATATTCAGATCATCATATTAAGCAGTTACGATACGTTCTCTTTTGTTAAGGAGGCGCTGAGGCTCGGAGTGGCAGACTACCTTCATAAACCTACCATGGACGAGTACGAGATCAAGGCGACGCTTCGCAAGGTTGCAAATAAGCTGGAAGAGACGATCGGCAATCGCCCAGCCCAATCAGCCGTGGATCGGGATGCCTACCTGTTGTCGCTACTGGACCGGTACACTTTCCCTATGGGCGGAAAACTGCCCGACGTAACGTTGCTCCAATCGGGTTATTGGCTGACCGTCTTCCGCAAGCGCGACGATGCGTTACCCAACAGTGATGCGGACAATCTTAGATTCCAGTCTATCCGCTACCTGATCGAGGAATATGTCGCGAGGGACTGGGGAGGTCTGGTATTCCACCGAAGCTTTCGTGAAGTAATCTGGATCGCTCCCGAAATCGCCAAGAGCGGTCAGATAGATAAAAATAAATACCTGGACAAGCTGCGGCAAAAGCTGCTGGAGCTTCTCAATCTGGCAGTGATCCATGCCTCCAGTGATACGCACTTGGAAACCGAAGAGTTGCCTGACGCCTACTTGAAGGCACTCCTACGTTTGCCGTATAACGAGCAGAGCGATAATCTGATCGTCCGCCATGCGAAAGCCTACATTGACGAGCATCTTTTGGAGGATATCGGCCTCGCGAAAGTGGCGGAGGTCCTTCACGTCAGTCCCGGTTATCTCAGCCGGATATTCCAGAGGGATGTGGGTGAGAACTTCATTGACTACATCACACGCAACAAAATCGAGTATGCTCAGAAGTTGTTGCGTACGACAAACCGCAAGGTGTATGACATCGCTGCCGAGATCGGATATTCAAATCCTCATTATTTCAGCAAACTGTTTAAAGCGCGGACTGGTGTCACTCCGCTTGAATACCGGAATCAGTGATTTCTATTCGTTCACAATAAGGGAGGCCGAACAGAGCGATCTGACCGGCCTCCTTTAAAAGAAATCACCTACCCATTCCGCCATTACAGCAAAAATAGATACGAAATGTCATAAATCATCTATTTCGATTTTCTTAGTGCAGTCTTCCTACGTCAAGAAGGAAAAAATGCATACAAAATAGCCGAATCCCTTCATACCCCGGCCCGTCGGCCGCCTATAGAATAGATACAGAACGATAGAAAGGAGTCCTATTGAAACCAGGCTAGTTCGACGGGGGCAATAATGATCAATTCAGGAGGGTGAAAGAAAAGTGAAACGTTTATTGACGCTCATGATTATGATGGTTGTGTTAGTTACTGCCGCTTGTACTAACGGCAACAATCAACAAAACGCCGAAGGGTCTTCAACAGAAGTGGATACGAATACCAATAGTGACACTGAAGATTTCGGCCAAACGACAGGCGCCGAAAAGCCGATCACCATTCAATTCGGCTCAGCCATTGACGTCAATGCTGGTTTTGCGGTCGATCTGAAAGAAGCCACAGGCGAAACATGGGAAGACAATCGTTGGACCCGCTTGTATAAAGAGAAATTGAACGTAGAGACCAAATATAAATTACACGTGCCAGCAGGACAGTATTCCCAAAAGCTGAAGCTGGCTATCGCATCCAATGATTTACCCGACATGTTCTCCGTGCCGGTTGCGAATCTGACCGACTTGAAGCAGCTGGCCGAGGGCGGCGCAATCCAGGAGATGGGCTCGATTTATGAAGAATATGCGTCTCCATTGTTGAGAAGCATCATAGAAGCTGAGGGTGCAAGTGTGTTCGACCCGTTGACTTTTAACGGAAAGATCTATGGTGTTCCGATCAAGATGCCTTCGACAAACGAGTACAACCATCTTTGGGTCCGGCAGGATTGGCTGGATAAGCTTGGTCTTGAACGCCCGAAAACGATGAATGACGTCTATACGATTGCGAAAGCGTTTGCTGAGCAAGATCCGGATGGAAACGGTCGGAAAGACACGATCGGACTTTCCATCAACAAGGACTTCATGGATGTTCCGACGGGAATGGCAGGACTATTCTGGGGGTACGGTGCCTTCCCTGAATTCTGGTACAAGGGCGAGGACGGCAAAATCACCAACGGTTCCATCCAACCGGAGATGAAAGAGGCGCTCCGGCTGCTGGCGAAGATGTATCAGCAGGGTTTGCTCGACAAGGAGTTCGGAACAAAAGACTATGTAAAAGCGAGCGAATTGATGGCATCCGGCAAAGCGGGACTTTTCTACGGTCCTCACTGGGCCGCCGGCACAGCTAACAATTCACGCCAGAATGATCCCAAAGCCAACTGGGCTGTCGTCCCGCTCCCCGTTGTCGAAGGAGTAGATCTGGAAATCCCGCTCAAAATTAGCACGGATGGCGCTTATGTCGTCCGCGCGGGCTTCGAGCATCCGGAAAAATTGGTGGAAATGATGAATCATTATGTTGAGATGCTGTTTGCCGAAGGCGCCGACCTCAGCAAATGGTGGACAGAAGGCGATATTGACGCCGTATGGCTGATGTCGCCGGTCTATACGCTTAAACCGACGGTGGACCTTGAGGCACACACCAATATGAAGGAAGCGATCGCGAACGGCACGACCGACCAATTGACCGGTGTGGCCAAGGGCTTCTATGACAGCATCCAGAAAGGTGCCTGGAACATGGAGATGATGTTCGGTCCGAAGGACACGCCTTTCGAATTCGTAGCGTCGACCTATCCGGATAAGATCCTTTGGAGCGAGTGGCAAAACGCGCCTACCCCAACGCAAGTTACTGCTGGAAGTTCTATACAGGAACTGGTCAACACCTCGCTGACAGGAATCATTATGGGTAAGGTAGATGTAGACACCGGCTTCGATAACTTCGTTAAAAATTGGAACAAAATCGGCGGGGAACAGATCATCAAGGAAATCAATGAGGCGAGAGTCAACCAATAGCAACGGTATCGGTCCGTGCAGCTTACACGGACCGATTTTCCCGGAGTGGAGGAATCACATTTTGTTGAAACAGGCGAAGAGTAGAAGAGAGCTTCCCTTACATCTCATGCTGCTCCCCGGTGTACTGTTGGTCGTTATTTTCTCCTATATCCCTATGACGGGAATAGTTATTGCCTTTCAGCAGTTCAACCCGGTCAAGGGGCTCTTCGGAGATCAGGAATTTGTGGGACTGGCGAACTTTGAGTATGTCTTTTCCTTACCGAATATTTGGCAGGTCGTATGGAACACGATATCGATTGCTGTCATGAAAATAATCTCAGGATTGTTCGTGCCGATTGTGATCTCACTCTTGTTGAACGAGCTTCGCCATGTGTTGTTCAAAAGGATAACGCAGACCATTATTTATTTTCCGTACTTTCTGTCCTGGGTCATTCTCAGCGGAATTCTCATCGATATCCTCTCGCCGACCACCGGACTCGTTAATATGGTGATCACAGCTTTGGGACTTGATCCGCTCTACTTTCTCGGTGACAATAAATGGTTTCCCTTTACTATGGTTGCTTCGGATGTATGGAAAAACTTCGGATTTAACACCGTACTTTATTTGGCGGCGATTACAAGTATTGATCCGTCGCTTTACGAAGCCGCCGAAATCGACGGAGCGAACCGGTGGAAACAAACCTGGCACGTGACACTGCCAGGCATACAGTCCGTTATTATTTTGTTGACGGTGTTAAGCCTTGGCAGCGTGCTTGAAGCGGGCTTTGATCAAATTTTTAATATGTACAGCCCGCAGGTGTATGAGTCTGGAGATATTATCGATACGATGGTTTACCGTATGGGATTATTGCAATCACAATATAGTGCATCGACGGCGGTCGGATTATTGAAATCGGGTGTTTCGCTGCTGCTGATTTCGGTTTCCTACTACACCGCATATCGTCTGTTTCGTTACCGGGTATTTTAGGGGGGCTTGCAATGTCAAGACAGGTCACGATAGGCCAGCGCATTTTTAATATTTTCAACGTCATACTGCTTACGGCGGCAGCTGTGATCTGCATTGTGCCTTTTATCCATATTGTCGCCGTTTCGTTCAGCAACGCGGCTGCTGTACAAGGCGGAATGGTTAAGTTCTGGCCGGTTAACTTCACGGCCGAACCTTACCGTTACGTGCTTGAGCGAGAAGAGTTTTGGCTATCCTTCGGCATCACATTGCAGCGAGTGGCAATCGGTGCGATTGTGAATATATTCCTCGTCATTGTACTTTCTTATCCCTTATCCAAGTCGGTGGAAAAATTGCGGACAAGAACGCTGTACGTATGGTTTTTCTTTTTTACGCTTCTATTTAACGGAGGTCTGGTACCGAATTATCTTCTTGTGAAGGAGCTTGGCTTACTGAATTCCATCTGGGCTCTTGTTCTGCCTGGCGCTGTACCGGTATTCAGCATCATTCTGATGCTCAACTTTTTCCGTGAAATCCCAGAAGAGCTGGAAGACGCGGCATTCGTCGACGGTGCCAGTCACTGGCGTATTCTCTTTCAAGTGTATGTACCGCTTTCGCTGCCGGCAGTGGCAACAATTTCGCTCTTCGCAATTGTCTTTCATTGGAACATGTGGTTTGATGGTCTGATTTATATGAAGAGCGACAAATATCCGCTCCAGACGTACCTTCAGACGATCGTATCCGCTTTTCAGAATATATCCATCCTGAGTAACACGGAGCTCATGCGGCTTGCCAACCTGAACGACCGTTCCATTAAAGCAGCTCAACTAATCATTGGGGCACTGCCGGTCCTATTGGTATATCCTTACCTGCAGAAGTATTTTGTCACAGGGATCAAACTTGGAGGCGTCAAAGGGTAGAATAGAGGAGCCATTCCTGTAATGAAGTAATTTGAGCTTTGAGCAAAAAAGCGCCACTTAGTATACTGGGAAGCGTTCCGACCAAAGAACATATCCCAAATACGAAAGAGGCGCTCAAGATGAAGTATAAGTTGAAGCAGAAGCAGAATCAACGTATCAAGCGAATTAACGAAGCAACGCTGGTTGTTGGAGCAGATATTGCCAAGAAGATTCATGTGGCTCGCGCAGTAGACTTCCGCGGGATCGAACTCGGCAAAGATTGCGTCTTCCATAATGACGCAGAAGGGCTGACGAAGCTATCGGTGTGGATGAAGGAGCTCGGGCAAGCACACGGCAAGACCGAAATCGTGTTTGGCATCGAGCCTACCGGACACTACTGGTTTCCTCTCGCAGCTTTCTTGCAAGAGCAAGGTATTCAAGTTGTTGTCGTCAATCCGTTTCATGTGAACAAGACGAAAGAGCTTGAGGATAATTCGCCGACGAAAAGCGACTACAAAGACGCGAAGGTCATCGCCGATTTGATTCGGAACGGGAAGTACTCCGAACCGAAACTGCCGACGAAGGAATTTGCGAACTTACGCATCCTCATGAATTTGCGTGAGAAGGTGTCGGCGAGCCTCTCTCAAGTGAAGGGTCGCATTGGCAACTGGTTCGACCGATTCTTCCCGGAGTATTCTCGCGTCTTCAAGGACTGGGACGGGAAAGCATCGTTAATGACTATGCGTGAGTTCCCCTTGCCTGCTGATATCGTCGCTAAGGGAGCCAGAGACGTCCTGGCCCACTGGAAGACGGAAGTGAAACGTGGCGTCGGGATCAAGCGAGCAGAAGAGCTGTATGCTGCGGCTGTTGCTTCCATCGGCCTGACCGAAGGGACAATGGCAGCACGAATAGAGCTTAGCACACTACTAGGACAGTTCGACCTATTCAGCGAACAGCTTGAGTGCATTATGGAGCAAGTCATGGCGATTCTGGGCAGCATTCCAGGAGCCGCGCAAATGCTGACCGTACCGGGAGTTGGAGCGATCACCGTCGCCGGGTTTCTAGCGGAGGTCGGGGATCTGAACAACTACGATCACGGTCAACAAATCATTCGACTGGCAGGGCTAAATCTCAAGGAGAACAGCTCCGGCAAACGCAAAGGCAAGACGGGAATCACCAAGCGAGGACGTTCGCGCCTAAGGGCGCTGTTGTTCCGTGCAGTGATGCCGATGGTGGCGAAGAATGAGGCTTTCAAAGCGCTTCACAAGTATTACACGACGCGGAGCCAGAATCCGCTGAAGAAGAAACAATCGCTCATCGCCTTGTGCGGGAAGTTGATTCGGGTCTTGCATACGCTGGGGACCAAACAGAGGGAATACAACGCTGCAGACGTAATCGGGCCGGTTCGACATTCTCAGATGCAGCAAATGGCAGCTTAAGCAAAGAAGCACG
>NZ_JBEPYQ010000110.1:0-22900 GCF_041641335.1 Cohnella sp.
TTTCCGATCAGATCCAAGCCTTCAGGTTCACTTGGCGTATGAACTCCTCGCGGCTGAGCACTTCCTTGCCAGAGTCGTCCGCCGGCTGTTCGTCCGCTTGATCGCCGTTCATAATCCGCTTGAACAGTTCTTCGTTGCGGGTTACCAAGGCGAAGTCGATCAACGCTTCCTTCTCGATCCGATCGGCTTCCAGCTCAAGCAGCGTTCGCTCCAGCTCGATGTCCGAATCCGGCACGTAAAATTGTCTATTGGCTTTAGGCACGCGAATAATATAATCGAATGCGCTGTCGTTATTACGATCATAGGCGATAATGTAGCCGTATTCGCCCACAGGCAAATTCTGCTCAAACCGGTCATCCACGATGACGATTCTTTCCCCCAGCTGCAGCATGCCGATTCTCCTCCCCTACTCTCCCGGAATACTACTATCCTACTAGAAAAGCATAACCTTATGCAAACACTGTCATTCCGGAGAGGAGAAAATCTAAGGCCTTGCTGCGTTCGCTCCTTTAACCGCAACCGTCATTAGCGCCAAAACACCTATAGCCGTCACGAAAGCCGCAGTCGTCCACGATGAACTTTCACCCGCAGTTAATCCGACAATTGCAGAGCTGTTCAGTTCGGATGGGAGCCATGAAAGCTTGTTCTCGAACAATCCTCGGACAAGCTGCAGAACGAGCGCTAACCCGAAAGCGGAGAAAGCGGCTCCGGCAGGAGAACGAATCCAGGCGCTGGCCGCGATAGTAATCGTCCCTACGAATACGAGCCAAGCATAGTAAAGGAATCCCGAGCCGACGACCATTGCCGCGTCAGCCCTCCCGATCAATAGATCGGTATAATACCAGGCAGCGCCATAGCCCAATGCGAAAGAAAAGCCGACGATCAAACACAATGCCGTCCATTTGGAAGCGACATAGGCCAACGGTGCGACCGGTTTCACCAAAATCCAAGCAGCCGTTCCGTTCCTCTTTTCGCCGGATATGGTCCCCATGTATGCCAGACAGATCGCGAGCATCCCGATCATTCCGAATTGGCCTAATACCTGCCCCAAAACTTCTCCGGGCCTCGGAATCGGGATTTGAATCACAGCGCCTTCCGGCAGATTGCCCGCGGCGGCGATGATGTCCGGCATGAATTTGGCGCTGATCGGCTGAATAAGGCCGAGCAGGACGAAGACCGCCGGCAGCCAGATCAATTTGCCTGTGCGCAACGCCTCCCGCAGCTCCTTGACTAGCAATACCCCGTATTGCCTCATGATCGTACCGCCTCCATGAACCAATGCTCCAGCGACTTTCTTCCGACTTCGAACGTTGTCAGCTTAACTCCTTGCTCCAAAGCGCTCCTGAGCACCTTATCGCGCAAAGCATCCAAATGATCCGTCTCGATCCGGCATTGGCATTCTTCATCTTCGACGCTCGTCGCTTCGGGCAAATCTCGCAAACCGGCGATCCATCGGCTCGCGTTCTCGCTCCGTTCCGCGACGATTCTTAAGAATGGCTTGCCCGCGGCTCGACGAAGCTGTTCCATGCCATCTTGCACGACGACTCGCCCTTTGTTCATCAAGATCAATTCGTCGCAGATCTGTTCGGCATCATGAAGTACATGAGTCGACAGCACGACCGTCATTTTTTGTTTCCAGTCGGCCAGCATTTCAAGCACGTCCCGTCTGCCGATCGGGTCCAGCGCTGACACGGGCTCGTCCAACAGTAACAGACGGGGACTATGAATAACCGCCTGCGCAAGACCCAATCTTTGCTTCATGCCGCCGGAATACCCCGCTACGCGCCGATGAGCCGCATCCTTTAACCCGGCGGCTTCCAGAAGCTCTTCACTTCGACGAGCCGCTTCAGTTGCGGACAAGCCGCAAAGGCGACCGGCGGTCAGCATCGTTTCGCGCCCCGTCATCCATCCGAAAAAAGACGGATGCTGCGGCAGAAATCCCATCCATCGTCTGCGATCGCCAGGTAGCTCTCCGCTTGCCTTGAGCTTGCCGGACGACGGCTCCAGCAGGCCCGCGAGAATGGAGAGAGTCGTCGTCTTACCGGCTCCGTTAGGTCCGAGCAGCGCGATACAGCGTTTCTCCCCGATCGCGAAGCTGGCCTCTTTAACCGCTTCCGTTCGGCCGAAGCTTCGCGACAGATTATCAGCGACCAGAATGTTGTTCATCACGTATCCTTCCTGCCGAAGGCGAAAAACAGGATCGGCCCCAAAATATTTATAATAACGATAATCGCGGCCCACATCCATTTGTTCCCTCGGACGGTATGGGCGCGAAATAAAAACACGAGCGCAGTTGTCATTAGAAACACCTGAATGACGGCGACCGGAATCAAAATTTGCACAAGCTGGGCCTTATCCATCTTTCGTCTCTCCTTCAGGATGATCTCCCGTGGATTTCGTCTGTCGTTTCTGTTTACGCGCATTCCAAGTTTGCAAGATCAAATAGGTCAACAACGGCGAAGGAAAATTCGTCAATCCCCATAGCCCCCAAAACCAAGCTTTCCTCCCCCGCGACCGGGCATGCAGGAACAATCCCGTACTCTGCGCGAACAGCAGCATTCCAATTCCCAGCCACAGCAGCCACTCCATTTGCCCCACATCATTCATAAGCGGTCGGCTCCTTGTTCCGTTTCTTTCTTATCTCGCTAAGGAGCACTAGGATGCCTATTCCGGAGGAGAGAGCCTGGAATTTCCAGAAAATGACGGAAAGTTCTGAGAAGTCCCTTCCCAGCAGCAGCATTCCCGTAATGACCGGAAGAGCGACCGACCACAATACGATCAGATCGCGCCATAACTTTCTTCTGGCGTTTTTCCGCCGTTCCCGCACAAGCGCGCTCCAAACTTCGGGTTGGGCTGGAGCGATCGGATAAGCCGTTTCAAGATCGTCCCATGCCTGTTTGAGAGCCTGCTTGATCTTATCCTCGTTTTCCCTGCCGGGTCTCGTCATCGTCTCCCCACTCCTCTCGAATTTTTCGAATGCTATGATGAATCCTCGATTTAACCGTCCCTGCTGGAAGAGCCATCATCTCTCCGATTTCCTCATAGGTGAATCCATAGTAATGCTTGAGCACGAGCGGCATCCTTTCTTCCCGTCCCATCTTCTCCAAACACGCCATCAGTTCCGTCCATTCGGCGCCCCGGGACACCGTTTCCCATTGAAAAGCGGACATGCGGGCTTCTTCCTTCAAAATGGCGGTTTCCAGCTTCCTTCTGCGAACGGCGTCCAGAAATAGTCTCGTACCGATCGTGATAAGCCATGTGGAAAATTTGGAGCTTCCGTCGTACCGGTCGATTTTCTCGATCGCCCTGATCATCGTCTCCTGGGTCATATCTTCGGCGACCGAACGATCCATCGTAATCTTCAGCAAATAGTGAAACACGAAAGCGTAATGCTCTCGCAGAAGGTTTGCCAGCTCCGCATCCGTTATCCGTCCCGCGCGGGAGTTTTTGCCCGATCGAACCATATCGCTTCGCTCCCGCCTCCTCAAGTTCGTAGTAGAGTTTCTCGTCTATCGCAGCTTATACGAACGAGGGGATAATTTCGTTCACCTAAAATAAAAAAACCGAAAACCTTCGCGGTTCCCGGCAGTTTCCCGATTTCGATATAGGTTGAACCAATGAAGAAGGAGCCCACTACATTCCGAAAGGGTTATAACTCATACAGTTTTTCCGGTGATTTTGTAAGTGCCCGAGAGCCATTCTCCGTGACGAGATACGTATTCTCGATGCCGACGACGCCCTGTCCCGGAAACGTGAACTTGGGCTCCACGGCCAGCGTCATGCCCGGCTCGAGCGGATCGCGGAAGCCTCTGGCGAGCACGGGCCATTCGTCGATTTCCAGGCCGATGCCGTGGCCGAGAAACTTCACCTGATCCTTGCCGAAGCCCATGAAATGCCCGGCCAATCCGGCTTTATCCGCCGTTTCGAGCGCTTGGACATAAATCTGTTCGGGCGTCGTGCCGGGGCGAAGAAGCCGCTCCGCGTCGCGAATGATCTCTTCCGTTACCCGGTAGGCCGCTTCAAGCTCCGGACTCAGCGTTCCGATGACCGCCGTGCGCGTCTGGTCGATCACGTAGCCGTCGATGCAGCAGCCCAGGTCCAGCAAGATCGGTTCGTTACGGCCGATCGGGCGGAGGCTGACGCTCTTCGGCGAAGCCGGCGACAATCCGCGTCCTCCGGCCGGGCCGTCGAAATAGGACGGCTCGGCCGCGGCTTCGCCGGCGGAGACGATGCCGGTCATAATTTCCTGGTTGTATCCGCGCATGCGCAGCAAACCGATATGGCCTCTTCTGCGAATGCCATGCTCGATGACCGCCATCAGCTCCAGCTCGGTCATTCCCGGCTTCAGCTCCGCCAGGCCTTCGTCCAGAGCGGCGGCGACGACTTCGGCGGCATTGGAGATGCGGCCGATCTCGTATTCGGACTTCACGCTGCGGACGGATCTGAGCATCGCCGACGAATCGACGATGCGGGCCGCGGGGATAACCTCCCCGAGCTTCAAGTAAAGCTGGGCGGGCATCACGTCGAGATCCGAGCCGATAAGTGGAGGCTGTCCCTCCTCCGTTCCCGCAAAGCTCTGCGGATAGTCCGACCGCAGCTGTTCGCCGAACCCGCGGAACGACAGCAGCTCCGCCGTTCTGATCCGCGACTCCTCCAATGCCCTTACCAGGCTTCTTCTTACGTAATAGGTCGGCTCTCCGGCAGCCGGGACGAAAACGTACCCGGCCTGCATCGAACCCGTAAAATAATAAATACCGACATTTTGCGTGATCAGGCAGCCGGCCATACCGGCGGCCGAGAGCTTAACCTGCAATCTATGGACGCGATCGGACCATTCTCCGTTCGGCGGAACCGTGCTCATCGTGCGCATCTCCTTGTAATCGAAGTCATCTTCCACTCCCTCCATTAGAGCAAAGATGGGATCGACCGTCAATCGAGACGCGATCGGTCGCCTATCAGATTCGGCGCGCTCCCGGCGAGCGCTGCTCTGCTGACGCCCCTCGCTAAAACACCAGCTCAGCCGCTCCCTTCAGCTCCCATTCGACCGGAGCCAGCACGCCGAATAATCGCGGATATTTGACATGCGCGATCAGCACGACTCCCGGGCGATCCAACGTCACCTCGTAATCGTACTGAGGATTGCGATAAGTATAAGGAAAGCTCGAGTCCTCATTAATAATCTCGAACGCAATCATCTGGACCGGATCGCGGAGGAAGCTCCCGGGCAGAGGCTCGAGACCTGCATCCAACGACAAGTTGTAGCTCAAATACGACAAAGCCGTCTGCCCGGCGACATCCGGATCGATCGATACGATTCCCATTTCCAGCTTCTCCCGATCGACCTGCTGGGCAGCGGCGTGCGCCGCGCGGTCGATCGCGCGCTTCGCTTCGTGAACGACCCGCATAGCCGCCTCTTCGTCGATCTGCAACGCATGGAGCATCCACCAAAAAATGATCATCAGCACGCTGAATATTAGCTTGGCCATCCCCAGGTCCACTCCTTCCGCAGCCGCTCCGCTCGACGGTCAATCGGGAACGTATTCGCTCATTTTCATTCCCCTGCCGGATATGCGGGCGTATTCCGATGGCGGGGATAGACCGATCAACCGGTCGATATCGAGCAGGTTTTCGTACGGATACGCGATGCGCAGGCGCAGGCCGGTGCCTCTGAGCAGCGGGTTCGCCGATTCGCCTCCGTCCGCCCCCGAGGCGGTATGGATCTCATACTCCAACAGCGCCGGGGCAAAGCCGTATTGCGCCAGCCGGACGCGAGACTCCTCGACCATCCAGCCGTCAATATAGCCGTACCTGCCGCTCGCTCCGATCTCCAGCATGTAATCGACTTCCTGCTGCAGCAGCGCCTGACGGATGACAAGCACATGCTTATAAATAGGAGAGAACATCAGCCAGCAAAACAAAGCGGCGAACAGCACGAATACGAGCAGCTGTTTCATGGGCTGATGCGGGACAGCCGATCTGCCATCCGGCTGCCGGAATCGGTTATTTTCGCGTTCGCTCCGTTTTCTCCTTGCGCGAACGACGCATACAGCAGCACGACCGTAACAATCAACAGCATCGTCATGAGCAACTGTCTCATCTCGAAGCTCCTTTCCGAAAGTCGACTATCGGGTTTTGATCCGCATGGCTTAAGGCTGCATATTGCCGAGTGTCGTATTGGCCGTGTCTCCGTGCGTCTCGATCCGGGCTTTCGTCCCTGTATTGTCTTGGGCGATAATCGAATTGAACATAAGCGCGACAACGATCAGCATCATGACCGTAATCAGAATGTTTCTCATAACGGTACCCTCCCTTCTATGGATTCAGAGCATCGAACAGCTTGGCCGCTTCCTGCACCCACGGGTACAGAAACACTTGGAACGTGTACAAAATGGGAACCCCCGCGAGCACGAACAGCAAGTAGGAAGTCGTCTCCTTGCGGCTCTGCCTGGACAGCTCGATCTGCGCTTTATAATCTCGTACGATTTCTCTCATTAAAGCGTAGATTTCTTCGCTTTCGTTCAGCCGGAGCGACCGAATGGTCTCCGCGAAACCATAGGCTTCGTCCGTGCCGAGGCGTTCCTTGAACCGCTTAAGGGCAGCGTCCGCGTCATGATACCATTCGTTCAGCAGCAGCCCCATCTCGTTGCGGATGTGGCGGGTCAGGGACAAGCATTTCATCAGTTTGCCGTGGAGGTGCATTCTGGAACCCGTGTAATACAGCAGTTGGCTGATCACGGCCACGATCTCCCGGCGAATCCGGTCCGTCCGGTAACGGCGGATCGAGTGCAGCGCCGAACGATCGAGCGATAAGAGAACCGTCGCGACCGCAAGTACGAAGATCGCGTTCCAAGCCGTAAGCGAGGACATCGCCTTGCTCGCCTGCAGCGCGTACAGCGCCAGCCCGGCAGCGGGGAACGCGGTCATCAGGCAGCGGCGCAGCGCCAGATAGGATTCCGGCGAATATCGGATGCCGCAGCCCGAGAGCAGCACTCTCCTCTCTTGCAGGGCGACGCTTTCCCGGTCCGTCCGCCAAATTTTGTACCACCAGCGGGGAGCGCGGCGCTTGCGCCAACCTTTCAGATGAATGCGCCAACGATTCCGCGGCGCGAAAATAACTCTGGCCGCCGCATAGATGCCGCCGAACACAAGCGAAAATTGCAGCAGCCAGCTTAATCCGAACGTCAGCGACTTCATGAACTCCGACATCCCGCCTCCCCCTTTTCTTACCGTGCATGAACTGCCTTTTATAGCTTCCTTCTGGACAGGTAAAGCCCCATCATGAACGAACCGAACAGCAGCATCACCGCGTTAAGCAGCATTTCCCTCCCTCCGGCGTCGACGATGTAGTATTCGTAGCTTCCCGTCGGATTGAGCTTGAAGTTCACGCCCATGAAAATGCCGAGAAACAGCACCGGCGTATAATTCGCCAAGCGGATTTCGAGCATCCGATGCCTTTCCACCTGGTTGGCGAGCTGGGCTTTGCGCATATCGGAGATCAGTTCCTGGAGATTGTCCGAGACGTTATTGCCTTCCTCCAAGGCGATCTTCAGAATGTTGCCGAAGTATTCCGCCCACATGTTGCCGAACGACAGCGAGAATCGGCGCAAGCTGCCTTCGTCGTCTCCTTTGACCGAGAGGTTGCGGTAGAGCTGGTCGAACACCGCCTGTACCTCCCCCGGCAGCCGGCGCTCCTCCACCGTCTTCTGCAGAGCGATCCGGATATGACGGCACCCGGTAACGAGATAGCTCTGATAGAACAGCTCGACCGCGGGGAGAAATTCCAGGCGCGTCGACATCTGGCGGTTCATCAGCGACATTCTTAAGGCGAGATAGGGCGTGCAGCTCAGCATGAACAGCAAAGTCAGCACAGAGCGAACGGACTGGAATACGACGGCCCCGACAACGATTCCGAGCAGCCCCATGCCCAGAGAGCAGACGACGAACCCTGCCGGCTTCATTCGCCAACCCAGTGCCAGCAGCAAGTCGGACACGTGGCGATGCGGCCTGCTCCATCGATTCCATCGCGGCGGCAGCAACTCTTCGCTTCCTCTGCCTCCTCCGCGGCTTCCCCGCAATCGCCGCTTGCGCGACTGGCCGCTCCACCAAGCCGACAAGCCGAAATATACGCTGGTCGCCAAGAGCAGGAACAACAAAGCGGCAAGACCAAGGACGGCTAGCTTTAACAAGATGTCTCCCCCCTCGGCCCGCCTTCCGCAATCAGCCGATAGCCTTCCGGATCTGCTCGCTGAATTTTGCGAAGCGCCTTCGGAGAGAAGCCGTCGGGGAAGACCCAACGATCCTCGCTTTCCTCATAGCGAACGAGATCGCGGACATGCACTTCTCCGTCCCGCCATTCGAACTCGCCGACCCTGGCCAGCCTGCGCACGCCGCCGATCATTCTCATCTCGAATCCGATATGCGTGACATGTTCGGCGATTCTTCGGGTCATCGTCATCGGATTCATTCCCCTCCCATCCAACATGCACATATCGGTGATCGTATCTGGCACGTCCTCCAGACCGCTGGCATGAACGGACGTAATGCTCCCCTCGTGCCCCCGCGTGCAGGCGCGAACGTAAATGTTCGCGTCCTCGTCGCGAATCTCCGCATGGCAGATCCGCTGCGGGGATTGCCTGAGCGCCAGCTTAAACGCCTGACGGGGACCGTGCAGCGGATCGTCCTCCTCGGCCTCGTATTCCACGACGTTTTTCTCCGGGAAATCCCGTCCCAGCATCAGCTCGTACCTTCCTTCGATCGTCACGATCCGCTCCTCGTCCGGCATGGCCGAGATCAGAGCTTTGATCAGGTGTGTCTTGCCCGTATTCGTAGCCCCGATCACGACCATATTGAAGCGGCTCCGTACGATTACGAGCAGCAATGCCTTGACCCGTTCGTCCATCGTGCGGTATTCGGCCCGGCAGAGCGTATCCAGGCTGAACTTCTTCACCGTATAGAGCCGAATCGTCAGCGTCGGCTGCGCGGTAAAGCCGAAGCCCGTCAGCGTGACGCGGGAGCCGTCTAGCAGCAGCACTTCCGCCCAGCGCTTGCGAGGATTGATCCTGTCGTTGTTGAACAGCACCAGATTCTGCTGAATTCTCTCTACCTCGCTTACCTCCCGAAACCGGTAAGGTGAAGCCGCCGCCCGGCCGTCCCGTACCTCGAAGATGCGCATGCCGACCACCTGCACCTCCTCCAGCCCCTCGCGATCGCGAAGCACCAGCTCCAGGACATTCATCCCGATGACTTCGGCGAACAACGCCTCCGCCAGCGTCGGATAAGGCAGGCTGCCGAACTGGACGTGCTGCAGCCGCTTGCGGATAATCCAGTCGGAGATGATCGCCAGCATTTCCGCCCGCTCCTGCGGAAAACCGATAATCGCCCGGTTCAGCTTCTCCGCGTATTGCCTGCGCTCTTCCTCGCTCCAGCCTCTGGGCGTCGACAGCATCTGCCGCACTTCCTCTGTATAAGCCCTCAGCTGATTCAAGCCTGCGGAAGAATCCCTGTCGTCGAGCGAAACGGCCGCCGGGACCGTATTGGAGGTCTGCAATTGGGCAGCGTAAGCGGCGGGCGAGAAGCGGCTGCTTCCCGTCCGAAGCTCCACGCTCACGTTCTTCTCCTTCTGTGCATGAGCAATCTGCGCATCCACGGCCTATTCGTCTTCTGCAGCCGGTCCGACCAGTTCAGCCGGCCGATCAGCGGCTCGGCGACCGCGTCGAAAGCGGCGGCGTGCTTCTCTTCCGAAGCCAGCCATTCGTCCAACCTGCCGCTGTCCAATTGCAGATGCACGCTCTCCAGCAGCTTCAGTTCGGTAAACTCCGTGCATCCGGTTTCTTTGCGAATTTCCTTCATTCCGAATCCTCCCCCTGTCGATCGATGATTGCCCTGGAGCAGCACCAGTTGAAATTGCTCCGGGCTCATTCCGAATTGCGGACCGACTTGACCGGTCCAGCGATGGACGTACTCCTGAAAATGGCTGAGGCTGCCCGTCGTGACAAGAAAACGCTCGTCCGCTTCGCGCATGGCGCAGATCGTCGCCGCGTTGTCCCAATAAGCGCTGACGTCGGCGATCGTCAGATCGAACGCCTCGCGGGACGCCGCCAGCAGTTGCTTCATATCTTCCGGCTCGTAATACTCCGCCTGCTCCCGCGACAAGTTGCCGAACAGGACGTGCAGTCCGCCCGGCTTGGACGGTCGGAAGGCGTAACGACTCAGCTTGTCGCCGGTCAGCGTTCCCGCCCTGAGCTCCGGCCGCACTCCGTCCAGCGTGACGTCCGGCTTGTCGACGCCCAGATACAAGTGCGTCTTGGCGCTCTTCAGGTTCAGGCAGAGGAAGCCGACCTTGCGGCCGGTCAGCGCCGCGATGCGATAAGCGGTTCCGAACGCCGTCAGAGACGTGCCGATATTCGGAGTCGAGCCCGCGAATGCCGCCAATCTGCCGCTCATGGGCGATCCTCTTCCCGAATCGACGACGCCTGGAACGCGATGACCAGCTTGACCGTTCCGTCCTTGCAGGCGGCGTCGAGCGCCAACCACTGCGCCTCCGTCAAATTCAAATTGATCGCGTCGATCGTCCCGTTGGCGTCGCGCCGGGAAGCGTACATGCCCTCCTTGTCACCGCTGGCCATCGACATCAGATTCGAGTTTTTCGGATTGTCGATTTCCAGATTCGCGGCCGTCTTCACCCCCGCGACCGATACGGCCTCGGGAAACAGCCTGCGCGGTTCGGCCTCCGAGCCCGACAAGTACACGACCGCCTCGTCGCCTGCCCGTATGCCGCTGGAGATCGACTTGACGTACTCCCGCGGAATCTGGAACGTCGACTGCCCGGCCTTGGGCAGCAGTCGATACTTGTCGACCTTCCAGCGCAGCAGCGGCTCTCGGCCGCCGAGCGGCATCGACGTCTCCAACCCCAGCGCTTCCGATACGTCGGTCATCATCTCCGACGACAGCGCGGATCGCGGCATCGCCATCGTCGTCAGATGCGCCTCCTCCAGGCGAGTGCCCGTCGCGATAAATTGTTTCGGAACGACGACTTCCGTCATCTCCTGAAGCTCGATCTGCCTGAGCTGCAGCAAATACACGCCGTAGACGAGCGCTCCCGACAGCACCGCCGCAGTCAGGCTGATCGCGGCTTGCTTTCTCCTGTTCATGCCAACACCCTCTCTTCGGAAAATAAAAAAGAACGCAAGGATAGAGGGTTACCTCCATCGCATGCGTTCTTCGCAGCGTAAGTTCACGTTCTATATAGACTTGCTGGACTTGACTAGGCTCAATATAACAAATCCCAAGCCCACTTGTAAAGACCTTTTATAACAATTTCTAACAAACTTCCCATCTAGGGCGTGTATGCATACACGCCCTAGCGTACGTACGGGTTCTCTCGCCGCTCTTCCCCGATCGTCGTCTCCGGTCCGTGACCCGGCAGGACGAGCGTATCGTCGGGCAGCACGTACAGCTTCTCCCTGATCGAACGGGATAGCTGCTCCTGGTTGCCGCCGGGCAAATCCGTCCGTCCGACAGAGCGGCGGAACAACGCGTCGCCCGCAAACAGCAGATCGCCGACGAGTAAGCCGACGCTTCCCGGCGAATGTCCCGGCGTATGCTTCACCTTGAACGTCTCGCCGATCAGCTCCAACTCCTGGCCGTCCCCCAAGCCGTGTTCGGCCGGCTCCGTCACGATCGGCGGAGTGACGTCGGCCCAGCGCGCCGAGCCGTTTTTCCCCGCGTCGGTCAGCCAGTCTTGCTCGGCGGGATGCAGATAGACGGGGCAGTTGTATTTCTTGCGCAGATGGTCCACTCCGCCGATATGGTCGAAATGGGCGTGCGTCAGTAGAATCGCCTCGACCTTCAGGCCGTCCAGCTTGCGCATCAGCGCGCCGTCCGCCGTTCCGGGGTCGATGACCACCGCGCGGGTTCTGTCTTCGTTAACGACAACGTAAGCGTTCGTCTGCAGCGCTCCAAGCGCGAATCTTTGAAAAGTCAGCATCGTGCGGCGTCCTCACACTCCGGACAGAATGTCGCGGATTTCTTCCAAAATGACTTTCTGATACGCGTTGTCTTCCCCGTAACGACGTCCGATTTCCTTTCTCGCCTCGGTGAGCTTCTCCTGGTAGTCCGGCGCTTCGCGATCGGGGTTTTCCGCCTTGAACGCGGTCATGACCTCTTGCACGTATTTCGGACGGGCGCCCCACTTGCCGAGCAGATGACCCCCGGTATCGATGAACAGAACGACCGGAATGGCGCGCCCGCCCATCGTCAGATGCTGGTCCATCAAATCGAGATTCTCCTCCATGATCAGCACTTCCGTCGGGATGCCCGCCTTCTCCATCGCCTTGAACACGACCGGCACGTTGCGCACGACGTCTCCGCACCAGTCCGCGGCCAAAATCATGCAGCGCAAGTCGTCCCGGTTGTTCAGCGAATCGTAAAACTCCTCGAGCTCCTCCGTATGCCATTCGAACCGGTTCAGCCAAGATTCGAACGTCTCCCGGTTTTTCGTCATTCCCTCGATAAATTGGTCGGGAGACAATCCCTTATGTAATTTGCTGGCGATCAGCTGGCTCATTCGTCCAAGCTCCTCTCTCGTACCGCGTTGTCTTTATTTTAGATGCTTTTGCCTCTCTTGCGCAAATATTGGACGAGGAAGTAAACCACAAGCAGCCCCAGCGCGGCAATCAATATCCAGCGAATCAGAGGCGCCGCCTCATCCGCAACCGATTCCCACTTATCTCCGAGCGAGAAACCCAGCCATACGAACAATATGGACCAAGGAACGGAAGCGAGCGCAGTTAGCCAGGTAAATTGCCACAGATTCATTCTGGCCATTCCAGCCGGAATAGAAACCGCTTGGCGCATGACCGGCACGAAACGGCCCGTAAACACGATCATAGGCCCGTATTTCTCGAACCATTTTTCCGCAAGATCGATATGCTTGGCCTTCAAGTGCAAGTACTTGCCGAACTTGTCCAGAAACGGCCTTCCCCCGTAGCGGCCGATCGCATAGAGCAGCCACTGCTGCAAAATGGCGCCGATCGTCCCGCAAATAACGGCAACCGGGAAAGAGATAATGTCCTGATAGACGAGATATCCCGCGTACCCCAATACGATTTCGCTCGGAATGACTTCGATCGCCAATCCGATAATAATGCCCCAGTACCCTAAACTCTCGACCCAGGCCAACAATTGCGACAACCATTCGTGCAGCGTATCCATCATCGTTTACAACCTGCCTTTTTCCCCATTGATAGAGACCTTCTGCCCCTCCGTCAGCCGTCTTCATTCTAGCACAGGCTCGCGGCTTCCTTCCAGTTATACGGAGCTCGGGCAAAATCGTTGCAGGCTTGTCATGAGAGGACGGGCCTACGCATAGACTTCGATTAGGTGGACAAAGTTGAAGAGGAGAGAGCGGAATGAATAAAATCGTCATTCTTAACCGTAAGAAAATCCAGCTGTACGCGGTCATCGCGGCCGTCGTTATTCTGGCCGGCGCCTATATCGGCTGGCAGCAATCGAAACCCGCCTTGGCTCCTGCGGGCGGCGTAGCGACCAAGCAAGTCCTGCATCTGACGACGGGCGAATTCACGGCTCAAGGAGACAACGGCAAGAAGCTGGAAACGTACCTGTTCTACCCGGGCACGGTCGTCGCCAAAAAAGGCGTCCCCGTCGAGCTCCGGATTACCGGCATCAACGGCCAGTCCCATCCGTTCGTAATCGAAGGCCTCGACATCAAGGGCAACATCAGCAAAGGCAAGACGACCGTCGTCAGCTTCACCCCGAAGGAAGCCGGCATCTACTCCATCGTCTGCCAGACGCACGCCGATCCGAAAACCGGCGGGCCGATGGTCGGCTATCTCGTTATTCAGTAACTCGCGGTGACCTCCCCTTCCTCCCCCGCATAGGGTATGGAAGAGAGGCAGGTGTACCCGATGAAAATGTTCCAGGAAAAGCACTCCTCCCCGCTGCCTACGCCGCGCGGCATTCGCCGGGCATGCTCGAACGAGCTGTACCGGACCGTCAAAAGGCTGAAGCAGCACGTCCCCGCCCCGCTCGTCCGGGAAGCCGAGGAGCTGTACTTCAAGCGGGTAATCGGCAACCTGATGTGGATCTCGGAAAACAAGAGCAATCGCAAAAAGCTGGCCGATTGGTGGGAAGAGGAAGTCAGCGGCGACATTGCCGAGCTGTGGAACGTCGATCGGACGAAGCTGACAAAAGCTTTCCGGGAAGCGTTCGGCGGATAAAGAAATGGGTTGGGCGCCGCCGATTTCGGCTGAGCCCAACCCTGCTTCATTTCCTCGGCCCGGCCTTCCATTCCGATCAGCCGATAATCGCGAACGTCTGCACTCCTGCCGGAATCGTGCGGGTACGAAACAGAACCCCATTATTGTTAAAGACGCGCAGCGTATAGGCGACATTGGTCAAAGTGCGAATGTTATTAAAGCGAACGACTCCGAACCGGTCGAAGTTGGCCGCGTCGACCAGTTGCCCGCCGCGGAAAACCCGGGCAAAAAAGCCCGTCGTGTCGAAAGGAACGCCGGTGCTCTGCACCCATACGACCGTAAGCCGGCTAAACGTCTGGCCGCTGTTGCCGGTGCGCGCAATTTGTGCGGGAACCGTATTCGTCTTCAACACTTTGGATCGCTTGGAATCCCTTTTCGGGGGCTTCGGATAGCGAATGGCCATTAAGGATATCCCTCCTTCTTGCCGTTTACCCCCAATCTATGCCGGAGTCGCAAACGGCTAAACGGACACCCTCCCATCGCCTCGTCCATATTCGCAGATTTCCTCGAATATCCCGTATTCCGTTCTCCCTTAACGTTTCTTGCTCAGACTACGGCGCGTATTCGCGTTCTTCTGCACCTGATGGCGCAAAATAAGCGCGCGCAGAGGACGCAGCATCTCCGGTTCGAGAACGTGCATCTTGGCCCCGCAATGCATCCGGTTCTCCTGCCGCTCGCGGCGCACGATCTCCAGCTCGCAGTCGAACGAGATTCCGATCTCAACCGTCGCCCTGAGCCTCGACTTCGTCGCGAAATGCGGCGCGTCCAGACCCGAGAAACTGATCCCGGATATGCTGATATCATGAATCGTGAGGCCGTCGGAATCGCCGATCTCCCGATCCTCTCCGGAACTGCCCAGCACTCGGACGATCTGGACCTTCCCTTCGATCTCGACCCGCGGCTGTTCCCTTCTTTCCTTGAATCGCTTTTGCAGCTCGGGAGGCTGCAAGAGCGCAATCGCTCCTTCGTACTTGGCGAATACAATCGAGGACATCGATTGTATTCCCGCGGGCGAATACACGGTCATCTTTACCGTTTCCCCTAGCTCGAACTGTTCGAATTCCGGAAGCTCAACCTCGAACAATTCTCCCTCCACGTGGGTCATAACGCCCGTCGTCACGAAATTTTTCCCTTCCACGACGGTCCGGCAGTGCAACAGCACGTTTAAGGGAAGCAAATCTTTGTCCAGATCGGATAATGCGGCTCTGTTGTCTCCGGTATGCGCCATCTCCGCCCAACCACCTTCCTGACTGCTTGACTTCTATACGAAAAAAAACAGGCAACCCCTCTATGGGAGCAGCCCGTTTCGCCTGAATCATCCATGTAGGGACTATCGGCAGCCAGGCTGTCATCGTCCTCGGGACATTAGACCCTGTAGCTTTGCGTCCTTGCTTTTCAGCAAGTTTGCCTTTATCCAAATCCGTCTTCTAATGGAACGATTGTACCATATTCGGCATCTTTTCGTCATATGTTTTTTTGCCGATCCGCCGGGGCGCCAGCCCGTCAGCGAGCCATGACGACGCGGTTTCTTCCCTCGTTCTTGGCTTTGTACAGAGCGGAGTCCGCGCTGGAGAACACCTCTCGCAAATATTCCTTCGGATCGTTGAACTTCAAGCTCTCGCTGGACTCGGACAGCACGCCCATGCTGATCGTGACGCCGACCTTGTCCGCGCCGGCTTCCACCTGGTTCTCTCCGACGGCGAGCATGATTCTCTCCGCCAGCAGCTCCGCTTGCTCCCGGTTCGTATGCGGCAGGTACACGGTGAACTCTTCTCCTCCGTACCTCGCCAGAATATCCGTTCTCCGCAGCATGGAACGAACGATTTCGGCCGTGCTGCGCAGCACCTCATCGCCGACAAGATGACCGTATTTGTCGTTGATTTGCTTGAAATGGTCGATATCGAACAGGAAGATGGCGAACGGAATTTGATACCTCATGTTCAGCAGCACTTCATGCTCCAACTGCTGCATCAGATATCTCCGGTTAAAGCAGCCGGTCAACCCGTCGGTGACGGCCATCTGCTCCAGCTTCTGATTGACGCGGAACAGCTCTTCCTGGATCGTGATCAGTTCCAGATTGCGCTCGTGCAGCGCCTCGTTCTTGCGATTCATCTCCACGACCAGCTTGCGCAGCTCCGAGACGTCGTGGAAAGTAATGATCCTTCCCAGCAGCGTTTTGCGGCTGTCCAGGACGGGAGAGATTTGGATCGATACGTGTCTGCCCGACGAATCCTGAAGCGAGAACTCCATCTGCAGCTTCTCGTGGGGATGATGATTGTAGCGGTACAGAAATTCGTAGACTTCCCCCTGCACCTGCAGAGGAGCCAGGAACTTCTCCATCTCGAACGTCTCGCCTTTCGTCACCTGCACGAGAGGGGACGCCCCCCGATTCACTTCCAGCACTTTGCCGTTCTCGTCCACGACGATGACTCCGGTCGTCATATGCTCGAAAATATCCCGCTGCGCCATGCTCAAAATATCGAACATGCCGAATCGATAGATTGCGATAACGAAGCACAGATCGGAGAGCAGAATGCCCAGCGCGAGCAAGCCCGGCACGACCGGCAGCCACTCTACGAGAAGCACGTTGACGAATACGTCCAGCAGGCCGAGTCCCGTCAGCACGAACATTCCGATTAAAGCGGTTGCAAGCTGCTTGCGTTGGTTTACGGACGTTACCGACTTCAAAGCGTGGAACATATTCAACAGAGCGACGAAGAAATAGGCGAATTGGACGAGCACGAGCAGCCAAAACAAAGGACCGTAGTCCCGGTCCGTGTAGCTGTCGACCACCGGGGCCATGAACAGCCTGTTCGGGTTCCACATGGCGGCCGCGATGCACAGTGCCGCGGGAGTAATGTACAGCAGAATGCGTCCGCCCTTCAGCTGGGCCGACTTGCTCGTGAGGAAGAAGACGAAGAATAACCAGCCGGGACCAAGCATCCCCATGGCTACGAAGGATAAGTTGATAAAAAACAGCTGAACGCCCGGGAAATCCGTCAGCTTAACCGCGAACTGCCCAAGCGGCCACAGCATCATGACAAAATGAAAAGCCAAATACACTTTATGCGTCGTCGTAATTCTATTAACGGCAATCACGCCGACGAATAATAGAAAGAGCATCAGAAAAAGGATAAAATCAATCCATTGGACTCCCAAGGCATTCACCTTTTCATAAAGGGGCTTGAATAAAAAAATGCGGCAGGCATGTTTGATTTTACCATATCGCCGCTTTTTCCGACAACCGAATATCCACCGAAAGCCTTTATTTTATATATTTTTTATATATTTTCAAGGACTTTTTTACTTATTTTTATGAGACTTTAGTCGTATTACTTAAATTTTCCTGTCCATAAACGGAGAAACGGACAAAAAGTCCCGAAAACGCTCGTATTCGGAACGGAGATTTTCGACGTCTTGCTTGCCGCGGGCTTTGACCGCTCGGATCAGCAAATTTTTCGGCGTGTGCTCCAGATCGATGAACTCGAGCAGCTGCGTGCGGTAGCCGGCAAGCTCCAGCAAATTCGCCCGGATCGCGTCCGTCGCGAGCGCCGCGAACCGCTCCTTCAGAATGCCATGCTTCAGCAAAGGCTGCAGCACCGGCTGGGAAATTTGGCGGAACAGCTCGTGCTGGCAGCAGGGAACGGACAGAATGACGCTGGCCCCCCACCCGATCGCCTTCAGCAGCGCGGCGTCCGTTGCCGTGTCGCAGGCATGCAGGGTAACGACCATATCGACCGACTCCCGCTCCTCGAAATCCGAGATGTCCCCTACGGCGAACGTCAGATCGCTCCAGCCGAGCTCGGAGGCGAGCTTGGCGCAATCCGCGATAACGTCCTTCTTCAGGTCCAGCCCGAAGATGCGGACGGACATCCCCAGCTTGATCGCCAAATAGTGATAGAGCGCGAAGGTCAAATACGATTTTCCGCAGCCGAAGTCCACGATGTGCAGCGGCTTGTCCTTGGGCAGCTCGGGCGCCGCGTCGGCCACCATCTCGAGAAAACGGTTGATCTGCCGGAATTTATCGTACTTCGCTTTGACGATTCTGCCTTCAGCCGTCATAACGCCTAGAGCGATCAGGAACGGAACCGGCTCTCCCTCCGGAAGAACGTACCGCTTGTCCCGATTGTGCGGCTGGGGAACTGCTTTCACTTTCGCGCCTTTTCCCCCTTCGTCCGGAGACTTCGCCTTGGAGATCAGCGTCAGCTCGCCCTTCTTGTTCGCGAGCGCCTGAATGTCGGCTTCCGTAGTTTGGATCAGCGCCTGCTTGTAGCCGTTCATCTCGGCCGCCAGCTTGTCCGCCAACTCGTCCGCACTCACGTTTTCGTGAAACGCCTTGTTTTCCGCAAGCCGTTCGAACTGATAGCGCAGTCCGTTTTTGAGTTGAACGGGCCTTACGGTCGCTTTGCGGGCGATCGTCCCGTCCTTGCGCCTGGGGGAACTGAATACCGCCTGCACCAGACGTTCCCCTTCCGCGACCTTCTCCAGCAGCGCCAGCCACTCCTCTTGCCCGACTTTCCCGCTCACGACACCTTCTCCTTCATCAACGCCGCCCACTGTCGGCGTCCTTCTTCCAGCTCTTCCCGCGCCAAGCCTCCGGCTTCAAGAACGTCGTCCGCGCAAGCCGCCAGCCGCTCGTAGAAACCGTCGCCTTCCGCCTTCGTCACGGCTTGTGCGTCCGCAAGCTCGTAGAGCTCGTTTTCCGCCTCCGCCATTCTGCCCTCCGCTTCATGCCATCGCCACATCGCTCTTCTCGTTTCCGCATCGAGCTCATAGGGCTCCAACGCCTTCAGCAGCTCCGACACTCTGGCGCGAACGTCCCAACCGTCGATCTCCATGCCGTGGCGCAGCATGAACAGGCTTAACCGGAGAGCCTTAGCGTATCTCGGCACGCTCTCCCCCGTCTCCCCCAGATCGTGCAGCAAATCCGCCTCCTGCTGCAAGAACGCCGCAACGACGGCGACCGATTCCGCATTCGGGCTTCCCGTCACCGAGAGCATCGACAGCAGATCGTCGTCGCTCAGCCCCATCGCCAGCCGCGAACGCAATCTTAACTCCCGGCCGAGAAACTCGTCGATCAGATCGAGCGCCTCCCTCTGCTTTTGCTGTTGCCTTAGTCCCGCCGCTTTGCCCAGCATAAGGCCGGCTTGCGTTAACAGACGAATCAAATAATCCCTCTCAAACACCGTCAATCCCCCGATTCCGCTTCAAAAACTCCCCGATGCGCGCGGCCGTCGCCCGCGGATCTTCCATCATCCCCATATGGCCGACGCCTTCCAGCGTAATCGCCGTCACGTTGTCCCCGGATACCGGGAATCTTTTCTCGGGCGGCACGACCTCGTCCGACTGCCCCGCAAGCAGCAGAATCGGCAGATTCAGCCGCTCCAGGACGGACACGCGATCGGGTCTCGCCCTCATTCCGAGCGCGCAGCCCATAGCTCCTTCCGCGGACGTTCCGTAGCCGATTTCCTTCGCCTTCGCGACCAACTCCGGCCTGCTCTCCCGATGGTTTGGGGCAAACAGCTTCGGTACGAGGCCGTCGACGAACGAGGCGACCCCTTGCGAGCGGATCGCTTCAACCGCCTTAAGCCGGTTTTCCTTCGCTTGCTCGGTATCCGGGAAAGCGGTCGAGTGCACCAGTCCCAGCGTGCTTAGGCGTTCCGGATACTTCTCCGCGAAGGCCAAAGCCGCGTAACCGCCCAAGGAATGCCCGAACAAGCTGATCTTTGTCAGTTTCAACTCGTCCATCAAGGCGGCCACGTCGTCGGCCAACTCCTCCATCGCGTAGCGGTCTTCCGCCCCCGCGGCATCGGAATTTCCGTGTCCCCTCAAGTCGGGGGCGATGACGCGACCGAACTCGGCGAGATGCGGGAGCGTCTTCTCCCAATATCCGCGGCTTCCGCAAAAACCGTGGAGAAGAACGAGCGGCTCTCCAGCGCCCGCTTCCTCGTAAGCAACCGCAATTCCGGTAGACAACTGTTTTTTATTCATATGAGCTTGTCCTTTCTGCGTTCGGATTAAAATGTTGTTCATCCTGTCCCATCACCGCGCTCGCGATAGCATCGGCGATCTCCTCGGCCATCCGCATAACGCGGTACAGCGACGTGGATTGCAGCGTCCAGTAGGGCTTGAGGCTGATCTCGTTTACGACTCCAGCGATGCTGTAAGTCCCCACGGCGCCTAAGCTTCCGTTCACCGAGCGGGCCGGAACGAGCGGGCCCTTCCTCGCCAGGAACATGCCCACGCTCTCCGGGCGCCCCAGACAAGCGTCGATCGCGATGACGATCGCGTCGTCCGGCAGCGTTCGCGCAAGCCGCGGCAGCGTATTCGCGTCGCACGGATCCTTCAGCGTGCCCAGCACGCCGGGGACGCCCCGTTCCTCCAGCAGCGTGCCGACCCACGGCCCCAGGCTGTCGCCCGTTGACCGGTCCGTTCCGATGCACAGGAAGATCAGTTCCTGTCTCGCATGATCGGAGACGATTCGGCTTGCGAAAGCCTGCAATCCGGCGGCGTCGACCCGGTCGGCTTCCTCCGGCTTGCGATCGGTCATCAGACTCTCTCCCATCTTCCGTTCTTCTTTTTCTCAGGTTACCACTCCGGCAAGCGGAATTCCACTTTTGTGCCTGCGCTCATTCGTACACAATCGAGCGAACCGCTCCTTCCTATGGTACAATATCAGCATCCTATATACGCCAGAGAGGAAGAAACCGATGGATCTGAACCAACCGACGCAAGAAAACGTGGAATATATGATCGAGGCGATTAAGTCAAAGCTGCGCATGGCTACGGGCTCCGCGATGCAGGCCTCCGGCTTTTCGGTCGACAAATACGAGGATTTGAAAGACATCTACGACATGGTCAATTCCAAGGAGCGCTTCAGCATCAGCGAAGTCGAAGCCCTCGTATCCGAATTGGGCAAGCTCCGGGGCTAATCCCCGCTCAGCATACGACCTGGCAGCGCGGACAGCAATCAGGCCCGCGCTGTTTGCGTTTTGTCGAAATCTCCATGATGGCGTTTCCATCGAAAAAACCGATCGTAAGTATGAAAAAAACTCGCTAACTCGTTCTCCCCAAGCGCTGATATGATGATTATCAACAAAAATTGGGAGGCGAGAAAGATGTTGCTTCATGAATACACGGCATATAAAATATTGGAAAGCGATCGGATTCTGCTGGAGAGAGCGTTAGAATTCCATGCCAAGGCGTTCGAGAACGAAGCCGTCCCCTCGCGGAAAAAGTGGGTGGGACTGCTGACGATTCTGTTTGCCGCGAATTACTTTTCGAAATAACAGCAAACGGTTCGCGAAGGGGAGTTGATGAGCGTGGATTTAATTTACATGAAATCTTTTTTGGAAGTCGCGCGCTGTCAAAGCTTCACCAAAGCGGCGGAAAACCTCGGCTACGTGCAGTCCAGCGTAACCGCGCAAATTCAGAAGCTGGAACAAGAATACGGAGTCGTCCTGTTCGAGAGGTACGGCAGATCGATGCGGCTTACTTCTGCCGGAGAGCAGCTGAGGGAAACTTTCGCCCGCATTCTGGAGCTGTACGACGACTCCAAGCGGACGATCGCCAGACAGGCGAAGGGCATTCTGGAAATCGGAACGATCGAGTCGCTGATGGCCTTCCTGCTTCCTCCGCTGTTTCATCGCTTCCTGCAAAGCTTCCCCGAGATCAACCTGCAGGTGAACGAGCTTACTGAACCTTCCATCCTGCAAGCTATTCGCACCGGCCAGTTGGATGTCGGCATTCTAATGGATCTGCCGATCGACGACGAAGACATCGAATCGATCATCGTCCGCCAGGAACCTCTCGTCCTCGTCGCCCATCCCGAGCATCCCCTGAGCGCCTTGCAACATGTCGGCGTCGCGGATCTGAACGGCCAGTACCTAATCGTAACCGAGCAAGGCTGCACTTACCGGGCGGCATTGGAACGTTTGCTGGGTCAGCATGGGATCAACTACCAAATCTTGCACGAATTCGGCAGTCTGGAAGCAATCAAGCAGTGCGTGAGTTACGGTCTCGGGATCGCGCTCGTCCCCCGGATCACCGTCACCCGCGAACTAATCGAGCGCACGCTGGTCACTCTCCCCTTTACGCATACGGATATCACCTTCTATACGCAAATCGTTCATCACAAGAAAAAATGGCTCAGCCCCGCCATCCGTCACCTGATCGACCTGCTCGAAGGAAAATGCGGCGACGCCCTTCCTTCCGTCGAGACCCACATCTCTTAACTAACCGCATTCCGTCCGAGTCGGATAAACAGCGCGCAAAGATACAATCACGCTCTGGCATCCCGACTCTCCCGGATTGCCTTTTCCGATTACGGTGCCTCCCCCCTCCCATACTCTGGCCTATCCTCGGTCCTCTTCCATATTCTTACTCCCCGTCTTCTAGCCTATCTCTTCTCACCCTTACCTGAGTCATGTACAGTTACTATTCTCTCTATTTCTTTTCTGTCCTCGCCCGCTTCTTCATCCCGCCCCCCTATCTGCCATTCACTCAGGGAAGCCGATTTTGAGATACAAAGGCGTTCCTGAGCACAGAAAAAATCGTGAAAATTCCTATTTATTAGAAAATTTTAATCAAAACAAGAACAAGTGTTTGGTATAATCAAAATAAGA
>NZ_JBEPYQ010000111.1:0-21948 GCF_041641335.1 Cohnella sp.
CCCATCTGCAACGACGCGATCAGATCCCGACGTTTGCGCTCGGTCAGGCTGCCGGTCAGCAGGCCTGCCTGAATGCCGTAGGGCTCGAACATTCTGCCCAGCGATCGGGCATGCTGCTCGGCCAATATTTCCGTCGGCACCATCAGCGCTCCTTGATGCCCCGCGCGCACGGTCGCGTACAGCGCCACCGCCGCCACGACCGTCTTTCCGGAGCCCACATCTCCTTGCAGCAGCCGGTTCATCACGTAAGGCTGCTTCATATCGTGCAAAATCTCGTTGATGACCTGCTTCTGCGAACCGGTCAACTCGAACGGAAGCGCCCCGACGAACGCACGAATCTCGTCGTTGTCGACGGCGTGAACAAGTCCGTCCGCCTTCCGCGAATGCATCGCCCGGTACGCTTGCAGCTTCAATTGAAACAGGAACAGCTCCTCGTACACCATCCGGCGGCGGGCTTCCTGTCCGTCCTTCGTATTCTCCGGCTTATGTATGCCGGCGATCGCGTCCTTGCGGGCCATCAGCCCGTGCTTGTCCGTCAGCTCCGGCGGCAGAATCTCCGGAATGTACGCGCCGAACTGGATCAACGCCTTGTCGATCAAGCCCCTCATCGCCGACTGGGTAATGTCGCCTCCGACGGAGTAAACCGGCTGCAAGGTGCCCGTCTTCGCGCCGCCGCGGTCCGGAAACTCCGAATCCGCCACGGTCAACTGCCGCCGCCGCTGATCCCACTTGCCGGTCAGCGTAATTTCCCGCTCGAGCGTAAGCTGCTCCTTCAGGAACGCCCGGTTGAACCAGACGGCGGTCACGAGCGTCGCGTCGACCGTCACGCGGCAGAGCAGCCGCGACTTGCCGCCGTACCTCTGCAGCGAGGGAAGAGACGCAATCGTCCCCTGAATCGTAATTCTCTCGCCGTCTTTCACTTCCCGCAGATCGCGGATGCGGTAATCCTCGTACCGGAACGGATAATATTCGATCAGCTCTCCGACGGTGGAAATGCCCAAGGCGTGGAACTCCCCCGCTTTGCGGGGGCCCACGCCTTGAAGTTTCGTCAGAGGAATTTGGAACAATGAGATAGACATAAGACCAACCTCTTTATCTGCTTGCCTCTATCAGGAGCCGAGCGGGAACACGAACAACCCGATCGTTCCCGGCCCCGCATGCGCGCCGACGACCGGCCCGATCTCGGTCTCCGCGTATTCCTTCACGTTAAGCTTGCTCTTGAGCAGCTCGGCCATCTCCGCCGCCCCGTCCGAGTATCCCGGCGTAATCGCCACGGTTAGGTTCACCGGCGTGTCCTTCAGATCGGTTTCCAGCACTTCGACGATGCGGGCCATCGCCCGCTTCTGGCCTCTGGCCTTGTCGAACGGGTACACGAAGCCTTCCTTGTCGATCGACAGAATCGGCTTAATGTTCAGCAGCGAGCCGAGCACGGCCGAAGCCTTGCCGATGCGGCCGCCTTTCTGCAAGTACTCAAGCGTGTCCACGAGAAAATAAAGGCGAAGCTCCGAGCGCATCCGCTCGACCTCGGCGATAATGTCGGCTTTGTCCGCGCCGGCTTGCGCCAGTTCGGCCGCTCTGACGACGATTTTGCCGTAGCCGAAGGAGGCGGATTTCGAATCGATGACCGTCACGTCGGCATCGTCGTCCAGCATCGACCTCGCGATCGTCGCCGACTGGTATGTGCCGCTCATCGCGCTCGACAGCTGAATGGAGATGACGGAATGACCTTTGTCCGTCAGCCTTTTGTACACCTCGTGGAAATCGGCCGGAGAAGGCTGCGAGGATGTCGCAAGCTTGCCGAAGCTCGCCAGCTTCTTATAAAAATCCGCCGGCTGAAGCTCAATGTTGTCCAGGTAGCTTTCTGCGCCGAAGTTCACCTTCAGAGGTACCATCTCGATGCCAAGCTTCTCCCTTGTCGCCAGCGGGATATCCGCCGTGCTGTCCGTGACCACAACAATCGATGCCATAGCCTGTCTCCTCTCGCCTCACATGAATTTTACGGTTCGACCGCGAACAAGTACGGATACAGCGGCTGGCCGCCCTCGTGAACCTCGACCTCCGCGTCCGGATAAGTCTCCCCGAGCCATCTTGCCAGCTCTTCGGTCTGCTCCTCGTCCGCGCCTTCCCCGGTCAGGACCGTCAGAATCTCCTCGCCGGTCGCCAGAAGAGATCCGAGCAGCCCCTTCGCCGCTCCCGGCAAGCTCTCGTCCGATACGACGATCTTCTTGTCCTGAATGCCGATGTAGTGGCCTTCCTTGATCTGCACGCCGTCCATCTCGGTGTCCCTGACCGCCTTCGTGACCGAGCCCGTCACGACCCGTTCGAACGCTTTCGTCATTCTGTCGATGTTCGTCTGCTCCGGCTCGCTCTCCTGGAAGGCCAGCATCGCCGCCATGCCTTGCGGCAGCGTGCGGGTCGGAAGCACCGTCACCGGACGCTCCGCCAGCTCGGCCGCCTGCTTCGCCGCCATGATGATATTCGGATTGTTCGGCAGCACGATGACATGATGCGCGGACAATGAAGCGATGGCGCCGAGCAGATCCTCCGTGCTCGGATTCATGCTCTGGCCGCCGGAGAGCACGATGTCGACTCCGAGGCTGCGGAACAGCTCCGCGTTGCCGTCGCCGACGCTGACCGCCACGATGCCGTACGAGGCCAGCTCGTAGACGTCGGGATTCGGCTCGCTCTCCGGAGAAGCGGTAACGGCCGGCAGGTCGACGACGCCCGGAAGCGCGTAATCGACTTTCGGCGTTTCCTGCGAAGAATGGGTCATCTTCGGAGCGGAGAAAGCCGGCGCGTCATGATTCTGGGCCAGCAGCTCGCGATGCTGCTCCTGCATGTTCAGGATATGAATTTGCGTAATTTCCCCGTACGCGAGCGCCAGATTCAGCACATCGCCGGGACGGCGGGAATGAACGTGCACCTTGACGATGTTGTCGTCCTCGATCAGGATGATCGAATCGCCGTCGCGTTCGAGCGCCTGCCTGAACGTGCGCTCCGGGAACGGAGCCGCAGTCGTGAAGCGCTGAATGAAAAACTCCATATCGTAAGGGAAAGCGATGCTTTCCGTCGTAATTTTCGATTGCGCGGACGTTGCCGCGGAAGCCGACTTGCGCTCCGGCGCGGGCGCGATGGAAGGCGCGGGGCGCACTTCGTCCGGACGCGCAGCCGAATCTTCCCGATCCGGGGCGCTGCCGCTCAAGTAATCGACGAAGCCCTCGTAAATATAGACGAGACCTTGGCCGCCGGAATCGACGACGCCGACCTGCTTCAGCACGGGCAACATGTCCTGCGTCCGCGCGAGCGTCTCAAGCGCTTTGGCGTACACCTCGCGCATCAGCTCCGTCAGATCCGCCGTGCGGCGCGCCACGGTCAGCCCATGCTTGGCCGCTTCGCGGGCCACTGTGAGAATCGTTCCTTCCACCGGCTTGACCACCGCTTTGTAAGCGGTATCAACTCCCTGTTGCAGGGCACTCGCGAACAGGGGCGCCGTAAGCTCGCGTTGACCTGTTATTGCGCGCGCGAAACCGCGGAACAATTGGGACAGAATAACGCCCGAATTGCCCCGCGCTCCCATCAGAAGCCCTTTGGACAGCACTTCCGCCGCCCTGCCGGCTTCCTCCGAAGGCTTATTTTTCAATTCGGCCACGCCGGCCGACATCGTTAAGTTCATATTCGTTCCCGTGTCGCCGTCCGGCACGGGAAATACGTTCAGGGCGTTGACGCGTTCCTCGTTGCGGGACAATCTCTCCGCGCCGAGCAAGATCATGGCGGCCCATTCACTTCCGTTCAAGAAGCGCTTACTCAATGATGAATTCCCCTTCCCTAAAATGAGCTACTTCAGTATTCGCACTCCTTGAACGTTTACGTTCACTTGGTCGACACGCAGGCCGACGACTTCTTCCAGCACGTACTTCACTTTGGATTGAATGTTGTGGGCGACTTCGGAAATTTTCGTTCCGTAGCTGACGATGACGTACAGATCCAGATGAACCTGCTCGCCTTCGTGGCGGACTTCAACGCCGCGCGACAGGTTTTCCCGTCCCAGCAGCTCCGCGATCCCGTCCTTCAAACCTTTACGGGACGCCATGCCGACCAGTCCATAACAATCCAATGCCGCTGAACCGGCAACCACGGCGATTACTTGATCCGCTACGTCAATCTTTCCGTTCTCCGAGACGAGCTGCAGAGGCATGGAAATTCACTCCTTTATGGCTTATTATGGACTATACCTCATTGTACTATAAAAAAACGGGAGAATGAAGCCGTTAAGCTGTCATTTCTCGTGATTAAACCGCAAAAGCTTTGGATACGCGCTTTTTTCGTTGCATCCGGATACGCGCTATGCTAAGATAATGAAGTATTTGTATGGACGTGGCAAGGAGGTGTATTTTAATGGCTCGTAAATGTTATATCACAGGAAAAAAGCCGGGTTCGGGCAACCACAAGTCTCACGCGAACAACACTTCCCGCCGTACTTGGGGGGTTAACGTACAAAAAGTGCGCATTCTGGTGAACGGCAAGCCTAAGCGTGTATATGTCAGCGCCAAGGCTCTGAAATCCGGAGCGGTAACCCGCGTATAAGGATAGACCGATTCGACCATGAGAAAAGAACCGTCAGACTCGTCTGACGGTTTTTCTTTTTATGCTTGCCTACTACAAGGCGTCAATTTTTGTGAAAAGTGTTGAGAATCGCTTTGACGAAGCCACCTAAAAATTTCGGCAGCTTGATGGTGTAAAACTTCATCGTCCCATCCCTCCTCCGCAGGCTGAACCCTCGCAAGCTTCTTCTCTTCGCCGAAGCCGCTACTGATTCCAATGTATGCAGGAGAAGTTTTGTCCTATGCCAGACAAATTGTCAGCGCAGGGAAGCAATGGCCTCCGCCCGGTCCGCGTGTCCGAAAATATACGTCCCCGCCACCAACGAATTCGCTCCGGCTTCCTTGACGAGCGCGGCGGTAGCTGCGTTAATTCCGCCGTCCACCTGAACGTAAATATCGTTTCTGCCGTGACGGTCGAGCATATGGCGCAGATCGCGCAGCTTGGACAGCATCGCCGGAAGGAAGCTCTGTCCCCCGAACCCCGGATTGATCGTCATAATGAGAATAAGGTCGATCTCGTCCAGCATGTACTCCAGCACGGACAGCGGAGTATGCGGATTCAAGGCGACCCCCGCCTTCATGCCCAGCTCCTTCGCTTCCGTCAAGGTACGATGCAGGTGAACGCACGCCTCGGGATGCACCGTCACCCGCTCGGCGCCGGCTTTGGCCAGCGCGGGAAACAGCGACTGCGGATTCTCCACCATCAAGTGCGCGTCGAAAAACAGCTTCGTGACCGGGCGGATCATCTCCACGATCGGCGGTCCGAACGTCAGGTTCGGCACGAAATGTCCATCCATAATATCGATATGTACCCAATCCGCTCCGGCTGCTTCGATGCTGCGAATTTCATCGCCTAGCTTAGAGAAGTCCGAAGCGAGAATGGACGGGGCGATAATCGTCATGTCAGTACCTCCGCTTGTTTTCTTTCCACTCCGTCATGAAACTTGCGTAATTGTCGTATCGGCTATCAGCGATTCGTCCTTGCTCCTTCGCCTCCAACACGGCGCATTGCGGCTCGTGAGTGTGCGTGCAGCCCCGGAATTTGCAGGAGGACGATAGCTCCGCGAATTCGCGGAAGCACGATCCGATCTCGTCGATGCCGAGCTCGGCGAAATCCAGCTGACTGAAGCCGGGAGTATCGGCCATGTAGCCGCCCCCTGCGAGCGGAACAAGCTCGACGTGACGCGTCGTATGCTTGCCGCGTCCCAGCTTGTCGCTGATCTCGTTCGTCTCCAGCTGCAGCCCCGGCACGAGCGCGTTGACGAGCGACGACTTGCCGACGCCGGACTGGCCCGCAAGCACGTTGATGTGTCCGGCCAGTACGGTCCGCAGCTCGTCCAGCCCTTCGCCCCGGTGAGCGCTCGTCTTCAGCACCCGATACCCGATCGCGGAATACAGGGCTTCCGCTGCCGCAACGTCGCGGCGAATGCGTTCGCCTTCTTCCCCTTCGGGAATCCGGTCCAGCTTCGTCAGCACGATCACCGCATCCAAGCCGGCATGCTCGATGTGCACGAGAAACTTGTCGAGCAGGCCGAGACTCAGCTCGGGTCTGACGACGGAAAACGCGAGCACGGCCAGATCGGCGTTGGCCACCGGCGGACGCGCGAGCTCCGAGGAACGGGGGAGGATTTCGTCCACCGTTCCTTCCCCGTTCTCCGTCTCGCCGTAGACGACGCGATCCCCGACCAGCGGAGACTCGCCCCGCTTCTTGAAGATGCCTCTGCCCCGGCACTGCACCGGCTCTCCGCCGTGCTCGCCCTGCACGTAATAATATCCGCTTAACGCTTTAACGATAATGCCCTCGGGCACTCGCATGCAGCTCCTTTTGCTTTCCGGCCCAGCTTGCCGACGATCGGCGCCGCGCGTTACTGCCCGGCGTCTCCCCCGTCCCCGTCATGGTCCGAATAGTCTTCGATGTGTTCGTCCACCGGCGGCTCTCCGTCGCCGGGGTCGCCGGGATCCGGATCCGGCGACGTCGATGCGGGGATATTCCGATCGTCGTAGTAGACCGGCTCGGATTTCAGGAATACGCCGTCGCGCATAATGATGATCAACCCGGTCTTATCCGGGGACAGGATGAGCTTGACCGGGAACGAAGTCGTCGAGCTGATCCTCTTCGATACGTTCACGATATTGTCTCCCGTCGCGTCGGAATACAGAATCTGAATATCGCTCGGCTGTCCTTCCACGGCCGGAGAGACGGTGACCTCCAGCTTCTTCTCCAGGGCGTCCGCCGGGAATCCGCTGCTGACCCAGATTTGCACTTTCGTTTTGGGAGTGACCATCTCGTCCTTATTGGCCGGGAATTGCTTAAACACTTCGTCCTTCGGCGTGCTGTAGCTCGGCTCGCGGAATACTTCCTGCAGCACGAGGTTTTCCCGCTCGATCATCGCTTTGGCTTCGTTCTCCAGCTTGCCAATCAAGTCCGGCATCGGGAACGCTTCCTCGCCTTTGCTGACGACCAGCGTAATTTTCGTCGTTGCCGAGGTCGGATCAAACTTGGCCTCCGGCTGGGGAATCTGATCGAGAACGGTCCCCAATTCGCTCTCGTTGTGCCTCTCAACGGACAATATGTTGTTCGGATTAACTCCCATCGCCTGAAGCTGCGAGACCGCCGCATCGTACTGCAGTCCGGTCAGCGCCGGCATCGGCGGAAGCTCCTTCTCTTTACCGACCGTCAGTTCGATCGGAGAGCCTTCCTTGGCTACGACGTCTTTCTTCGACTGGTCGATGACCTTCCCGTATTTCTCTTCGTCGTCGACTTCCTCGTATTTAATCGGGTCGACGATCTGGAACCCGGCCCTGGTCAAAATTTCGATCGCTTCCTGCCTTTCCTTGCCGATGACGCTCGGAACCTCGATATCCTCGTTGGTTACGCCCTTCAGCAGAGTGACCGCCCAGATCAGCACGCCGATCAGCACGACGGCTATAATTCCCAGAACGGTCGGCATCACCCACCTTCGCTTGCCCTGTTCTAAATCGTCGTCGTTCCAGCGCTCCTCCGCGGACGAGGCTTTGATCGCCGGAGCTTCGATCGTATTGCGCATGTCCGGGCGGATCGCCGGCACGACCTTCGTCTTGTCCTGCTCGTTCTCATCGTCGCTGTCGTACGTCCACACCGGCTCGTTCAGCCGGTCCGGGCGCATGCACGTTTCCAGGTCGCGCTGCATTTCCTTGGCCGACTGGTAGCGCTCCTGCGGATTTTTGCGCATCGCTCTCAGAATGATATTTTCCACGCTCTGGGGAATATACGGATTCACCAGGCGAGGCTGCTCGAACGGCTCCTGCAGATGCTTCAGCGCGACGCTGATCGGGCTTTCGCCCAGGAACGGAAGCCTTCCGGTCAGCATCTGGTACAGTACGATACCGAGGGAGTACAAGTCCGACTTCTCTCCGGCGGCGACGCCTTTGGCATGCTCCGGGGAGAAATAATGAACGGAGCCGATGACCGAGCCCGTCTGCGTGATCGTCGAAGAAGTAACGGCCCTGGCGATGCCGAAATCCGTCACCTTGACGTGGCCGTTGTTGCCGATCAGGATATTGTGGGGCTTAATATCGCGATGGATGATTTGATTATGATGGGCGTGCTCCAGGGCGTCGCAAATTTTCGCGGCGATTTTCACCGCTTCGTCCGCCTGCAGGGGAGCCCGTTCGCGAATAATTTCGTTCAGATTGGCGCCGTCAACGAATTCCATAACGATGTAATGCGTGTCGTCGACTTGTCCGACGTCGTAAATGCTGACGATGTTCGGATGGGACAACGACGCGGCGGCCTGCGCTTCGCGCCGGAACCTTTTGATGAAATCGTCGTCGTGAGTAAATTGCTGGCGCAGCACCTTCACCGCCACGAAGCGATTAAGCAGCAAATCCCGGGCTTTATAGACGAGGGCCATGCCTCCGCCGCCGACTCGAGCCAGCAATTCGTAACGTCCGCCGAGCGTATGTCCGATCATGCCGATTCTCCTCCCGCGGCGTATGCCCGTCCGTCGTCCGCGACAAGCACAACCGTAATGTTATCGTCCCCGCCCGCTACGAGGGCCAGATCGATCAACTGCTGGGCCTGCTGGGCCAGATCGGCGCCCGGATGCTCCAGCGCGGCCTGCACCTCGGAAGGCTCCACCAATCCGCTGAGCCCGTCGCTGCACAGCAGCAGAACGTCCCCGCTCCGCCAATCGATGATCTGGACATCCGCGTCGACTTCCCGATCCGTTCCCAGCGCTCTCGTCAGCACGTTACGGCGCGGATGATGAGCCGCCTCCTGCGGGGTCAGCTGGCCGGATTTCGTCAGCTCGTTCACCAGCGTGTGGTCTTCCGTCAGCAGCTCAAGCCGCCCGCCGCGCAGCCGGTAGGCCCGGCTGTCGCCGATATGGCCGATCAGTCCGGCGTCTCCCCGGATCATCGCCATGACGACGGTCGTGCCCATATTATGATACTGGTCGTTAAGCGAGGCTGTGTCGAACACGGCCTTGTTGGCCTGACGAATGATCTCCTTAAGCTTGGGGACGCTATCGGCTACGGATGCCGAATGCTCCCATGCCCGCAGAGACTGCACCAGGCTGTCCACAGCGAGCGAGCTGGCCACGTCGCCCGCGCGATGGCCGCCCATTCCGTCGGCGACGATCGCCGCCGTCCATCCCCCCGGAAGAACGCCGCTCCAGGCCTGGTCTTCATTGACTTGCCGGACTTTGCCGACATGACTTCGCAATACCGTTAACATCTCGCATCACCCCGTCGTCGTCTCCATATGCTTCGCCCGCAGCTGGCCGCACGCCGCCGCGATGTCATGGCCTTGTTCCCTGCGAATCGTTACGTTCACGTTTTTTTTCTGCAACACTCGCTGGAATTCGAAAATATCGTCCCGGGGCGTTCTGACGTAGTTGCGTTCCGGCACATAGTTGACGGGAATCAGATTGACGTGGCACAGCATATCCTTCAGAACGTCTCCGAGTTCCTCCGCATGCTCCGGCCGATCGTTCATGCCTCCGATCAACGCGTATTCGAACGTGATTCTTCTGCCCGTTTTCTCGATATAGTATTTGCAGGCGTCGATAACGTCCGCGAACGGATACCTGCGGTTGACCGGCATCAGCTTCGAGCGCAGCGCATCGTTCGGCGCATGGATCGAGATCGCCAGATTGATCTGCGTGTTCTCGTCCGCGAACCGGATCATGCTCGGCACGATGCCGCTCGTCGACACCGTAATATGCCTTGCCCCGATGTTAAGCCCTTTCGGATGGATCATCGTCCTCAGGAAGCTCATCGTCGCGTCGTAATTTTCGAACGGTTCGCCGATACCCATAATGACGATGCTCGACACCCGTTCGTCCAGCGGATCGAGAATTTGCTGAGCCTTCACGACCTGCGCGATAATCTCTCCCGCGGTCAGGCTTCGCTTCAAGCC
This sequence comes from Cohnella sp., assembly GCF_041641335.1. Lineage (NCBI taxonomy): Bacteria > Bacillati > Bacillota > Bacilli > Caryophanales > Paenibacillaceae > Cohnella > Cohnella sp. Next base: position 10,003 of record NZ_JBEPYQ010000111.1, read on the forward strand.
GCCCAGCGTCGAAGCGCAGAACGTGCAGCCGATCCGGCAGCCGACCTGCGTCGTTACGCAGACGCTGTTGCCGTAATTGTGCCGCATGATCACCGTTTCGATCGCGTGATTGTCCTGCAGGCCGAACAGAAACTTGACCGTTCCGTCCTTGGACTCGAACTTGGCGATCTCCGTCAGCGTCACGAACCGGAAGCTCGCGCTAAGTTTATCTCTGAGCGGCTTCGGCAAGTTCGTCATCTCTTCGAACGAATTCACTCTTTTTACGTACAACCAGTCGAAAATTTGCCCCGCGCGGAACGCGGGCTCCCCCTGCTCCTTGATCCAGTCCTGGATTTGTTCCAACGATAAATCGTAAATAAACGGATTGAGTTGTTCTTCTAAATTAGGTTTCGCTTTCTCCAACTTCGTCACCACCATTCGTTCATTTTATCATAAAATCAGCCGTTTTGCTTCCGCAGCCGCGCGATGAAGAAGCCGTCGCTTCCGAACATATCGGGCAGCAGCTGCAGCATGCCCGCGAACGGCTCCGCTGCGACTCCCGCTTCGCGAAGAGGCCCCAGCGTCTCCGCGGGCCAGCCTTCCGGATCGAGGGAAAATGCCGGATGGCGCTGCAGGAACAGACGAACCGCGTTTTCGTTCTCTTCCGGGGCGATCGTGCATGTGCTGTAGACGAGCGTGCCGCCGGGTTTGACCAACGCTTGAACCCCGTCGAGCAGACGGCTTTGCAGCTCCGATAGGGAGCCGATATCCGCCGCGGACTTGTTCCACTTGATTTCCGGTTTGCGGCGAATGACTCCGAGGCCGGAGCACGGAGCGTCGAGCAGCACGACGTCGAACGATTCCGGCGCAAGCTTGCCGTCCAGCTCCAGCGCATCCGCCGTCATCGTCCGAATGGCCGCAAGGTTAAGCCGTTCGGCCTGCTGCTTGATCAGCGCCTCTTTGTGCGGATGCACATCGTTGGCGACGATCGTTCCTTCGTCGCGCATCTTCTCGGCAAGGTGAGTCGTCTTGCCTCCCGGCGCGGCGCAGCAATCGAGCACACGCATGCCCGGACGCGGGTCGGCGACGGACGCTACGAGCATCGAGCTCTCGTCCTGAACGGTAAGAGAGCCTTGCTTATACCACTCGCTATGTACAAGATTGCCCGTCCGGGCCGCGATAATTCCTTCCGGCGCCAGCCGCGACGGGGCGGCTTCGATGCCGGCGTCCGCCATCTCCGCAAGCACCCGCTCGCGAGTCGTCTTCAGCGGATTGATCCGCGCGGAGACGTGCGGCGGCTCGTTATTGGCCGCGCACATCCGCTCGGCGGCCGCTTCGCCGAATTCGGCAAGCCACCGATCCACCAGCCAGAGCGGATGGCTGTGCTCAAGCGCAATCCGTTCCGCCGGCGATAGTCCTTCCGGCAGCGGAGCCGCGAAGCCTTCCCTTAGGACGGCGCGCAGCACGCCGTTAACGAGGCCGCCGATCCCGGCGTGTCCGCGCTTCTTCGCGATCCCGACCGCCTCGTCGACGACGGCGTGGGCGGGGACGCGGGTCAGCCAGCGCAGCTGGTAGTAGCTCATTCTCAGCAGAGCTCGCACCCACGGCTCTATTTTTTTGGGCCAACCTTTCACCCGGCTTTGCAGCGCATGGTCAATCGTATTGAGCCGCTGAATCGTCCCGTACGCCAGCTCCGTCGCCAGCGCCGCATCCGGCCTCGACAACTCCGCCGCCTGAATCGCCTGATTCAGCTCCAATCCGCTGTACGCCCCCCGCGTCTCCACGTTATGCAGCACGCTCATCGCCACTTCGCGCGCCCCCTGCGGCTTCCCGCCGGGCAATCGTATCGTTTTCGTCATCCTTCGCATCCTTTATCCGCTTGATTCTTTAGTATTGGCCTTTCTGAGCCGGCATCACGGGAGCCGACATCGCGATCGCGGCACACAGCGGAGCCTGCGAGGCACTTTTGTGGCCTCCGCACTCTTCGCGCACTCCCGGTCGCCCAGCGCCGAGGCACTTTTATTGCCTCTGCCTTATCCATCTACTTTTCCCCGGATCCGATTCTAACACGCCTTTATACACACGATAGAGCAAATAGTTGCGTTTAAAGCTGCTCTCGTGCCCATCTAAGCCCGGCAATTGTCGAACTTCCCGGGCGCGCAACGCACAACTCACCAACCCATCAAAAAAAGCCCGGGGTTACCCGAGCGTCTTGCCGGGAGCCAGTCGGGCTCCTTTGGCGAACTCCGATGCTTTCAGCGCTTTTTTGCCGGCCGGCTGGACGTCCGTCAGCACGATGCTGCCGTCTCCGGTCCGCACACGAATGCCGAACGCTCCTGTCTCGAGCACCGCTCCCGGAGCGAACGCGGCCCACTCGGAACGCAGTGCAGCATCCGAAGGACCGGGGATGGCGCAACCCCACACCTTAAACACTTCGCCGTCCATAAAAGTAAAGCCGCCCGCCATCGGGTTGAGCCCTCTGACGCGGTCGAAAATCCGCCGCGAGCTTTGGCTCCAATCGAGCTTCTCGTCCTCGCGGGACAAATTCGGCGCATACGTCGCTTCCTCGCCTTCTTGCGGCGTACGCCCTGCCGTGCCGCCTTCGATTCGCGGCAGCCATTCCAACAGAAGCGCCGATCCGGCCTCGCTCAGCTTCTCGAACATCGTGCCCGCCGTGTCTTCGTCCGTAATCGGCACTTCGACTTTGGCGATCATATCTCCGGTATCGAGCCCTTCCGCCATATACATCAGCGTCACGCCAGTTACCTTCTCGCCGTCGATGATCGAACGCTGGATCGGCGCCCCGCCCCGATATTTCGGAAGCAGCGAGCCGTGCACGTTGATGCATCCGAGGCGCGGCAGATCAAGCACCGCCTTCGGCAAAATTTGTCCGTACGCAGCCGTCACGATCAGATCCGGCGCGATCTCCGCCACTGCGGCGACGCCTTCCGGCGAGCGCAGCTTCTCCGGCTGCAGCACCGGCAAGCCCCGCTCCAGCGCGAACGCTTTGACCGGCGGCGGCGTCAGCTCCCTTTTCCGGCCCTTCGGCCGGTCCGGCTGCGTCACAACCGCCGCTACCTCGTAGCCGCGCTCCAGCAGCGCCGAGAGCGAAGGCACCGCGAACTGCGGCGTTCCCATAAACAAAATCTTCATCTTAATCTCCATCCTGCTCCTGATCTTCCGGTTTGCGAGCCTCGTACACGGATTCCGCCGAGTCAATGAACAGTACGCCGTTCAAATGATCGATCTCGTGCTGGAACGCCCTGGACAAAAACTCCGTGCTATCGTATTGGATCGGCTTGCCGTGTCGGTCCTGTCCTTTGATTACGATCCGGTTCGCCCGCTTAACGTCGCCTTGAAGACCCGGGATGCTTAAACAGCCTTCCGGTCCAAGCTGCTCGCCTTCCGCGAGGACGATCTCGGGATTGACCATCTCGATGAGCTCGTGTTCGTCTCCGACGTCGACGACGATGACTCGCTTCGAAATGCCGATCTGCGGCGCCGCAAGGCCAACTCCGTCGGCGTCGTACATCGTGTCCGCCATGTCGTCCAGCAGCTTGTGCAGATTGGCATTGAATTTCGTCACTTCCTGAGCTCTTTCGCGGAGCACGGGGTCGGGGTGTTTCACGATTAACCGAATGGACATAACGGCATCCTTCCTTTTCATTACAGACGTTGTATTGCTTGGTTCTACAAGCCCGGCCGAACCCAAGATTCGACGCCGAATCCGCTTCTGCGCACCAGCTTCGTGATCAAAAGTGAATTTGTCGAACTTCCCTTCCAATCAGGTTCAAAAAGTTCGGTTTTCAGCACCGAGGCTGGTCGTTCGCCTTACGGCGAACTGCTCGCCCATGCATCCGGGAAGGTTGTATGAAGCTAGGGTCTGAGGAACGGAACGTAGGCAAACCTACGTGAGTACCGGAATGCCCGGCTGAATGCAAGATTCGACGCCGAATCCGCTTCTGCGCACCAGCTTCGTGATCAAAAGTGAATTTGTCGAACTTCCTCTCAAAGCATCATTTGCGGATCTACGTCGACGCTGACCTGCACGCCTCCCTTTTTCACCGCATCCGACAAGGAGCCGAGAGTTTCCGCGACGAGGCGGCTCGCATCCATGTCTCCCCGATATTTTACCATACATTGAAACCTGTAGCGATCTTTCAATCTCGCAATCGGAGAAGCGACCGGCCCGAGAACCTCCATCGCCGCCGCCCCGCCGTGGTCGAAGTCTCTGCGAATGCCGAGCGCATCCGCTTTGCCGCGCAGTCCGGACGCGAATTGCTGACCGATCGACAGCAGCATCGGGACCGACTCGTGGGAAAAGGTGACGGAAATCAGGCGGCCGTACGGAGGATAACCGAGCTGCTTGCGCAGCACGAGCGCTCTCTCCGCGAACCCGAGATAATCGTGCCCTTGGGCGGACGTAACGGATTCGTGCTCGGGATCGTACGTCTGGATGACGACCTCGCCCGGCAGCTCGTGGCGGCCGGCCCGGCCGGCCACCTGCGTCAGCAGCTGGAACGTGCGCTCGGATGCGCGGAAGTCCGGCAGGCGCAGCGCGGCGTCCGCGGCCAGCACCCCGACGAGCGTCACGTTCGGAAAGTCGAGTCCCTTCGCCACCATTTGCGTGCCGAGCAGCACGTCCGCCCGGCGCTCGCGGAATTCGGACAGCCAGCGCTCGTGCGAGCCTTTTTCCGTCGTCGTGTCCACGTCCATCCGAATGACGCGAATGCCCGGAAACGTCGCGGCCAGCGCCTCCTCTACCTTCTGCGTCCCCGTTCCGAAAAAGCGGATATGCGGACTCTCGCAGCTTGGGCAGGTTTTCGGTTCGCCTTCCGAGTAGCCGCAGTAGTGGCAGCGCAGGTTTTGCGAGCCGCGGTGGTAGGTAAGCGAAATTTCGCAGTGGGGACAAGCGGCCGTATAGCCGCAGGACCGGCACATGACGAACGTCGCGTATCCTCTCCGGTTCAGCAGCAGCACCATCTGCTCTTGCTTCTCCAGCCGGCTGCGGATGGCGTCGGCCAGCATCCGGCTGAACATCGCCCGGTTGCCCAGCTTCAGCTCCTCGCGCATGTCGACGACATGGACGCGGGGCAGCGGCCGGTTCGCCACCCGTTCCGGCAAGGCGATATAGGCCGTCTCCCCCAGCGCCGTCTCTCTTCCTTCATAGACGGCCGCTTCATAGGTTTCGAGAGCGGGAGTCGCCGAGCCGAGCACGACGACCGCGTTATGGAGCCTCGCCCGCTCGATGGCGACGTCGCGCGCGTGGTACTTCGGGCTCTCCTCTTGCTTATAGGACGTTTCATGTTCCTCGTCGATGACGATCAGTCCGATGCTCGTAAAAGGGGCGAAAATCGCCGACCGCGCCCCGACCGCCACCTGCGCCCTTCCTTCGCGGATTTTGCGCCATTCGTCGTAGCGTTCCCCGTGGGACAGCCGGCTGTGAAGCACGGCCACCCGCGCGCCGAACCGGCTCTTGAACCGCTCGACCATCTGCGGCGTCAGCGCGATCTCCGGCACGAGCACGATCGCTTCGCGCCGCGAATCGAGGCATCGCTGAATCGCCTGTAAATAAATTTCCGTCTTGCCGCTCCCCGTCACGCCGTGCAGCAGGAACGTGCGGCTGACCCGCGCGTCCAGCGCCTCGCGGATCGGCGCCAAAGCCGTCTCCTGCTTCGGCGTCAGCCGCATCGGCGCGCTGGCCGGAAAGTCGCGGTCCGCATACGGGTCCCGATCCTCCGTCACCGGCCGGATCTCGATCAGCCCCCGCTCCTCCAGCGAACGGATCGTGCCGGACGTCGTCGCCAGCGCCTCCGCCAGCTTCGCCAGCGGAACAGGTTCGTTGTGCTCCGCCAAGTAAGCCGCCAGCTCGCGCTGCTTGCCCGCTCGCGCCGGAATCGAACCAGCCGCCTCCAGCAGACGCTCGGTCTCGACCGGAAACACCGTCAACACCGTCTTCACCGACAACTGATCCTCGACGCGCTGCCGCTCCTCCAGCCGACCTTCCCGCAGCCATTGCTTCAGCAGCGCCCCCTGATCGGGATACTGCTGAAGCAGCGAGGCGAGCTTAAGCGGCTTGCCTTTGCCCAGCGCAAGCAAAAGACCGCCGCTCAGGGCGATCTCCGCATCGGACCAGACCGCTCCCGCGACCTGCTGCACATATTTCTCCACCCGTCCCTTGAGCGCAGCGGGCAGCATCGCCTGCAAAGCGACCGTTAACGGACAGAGCCATCTGCGGCTGATCCATTCTCCGAGCGCCACCAGCTCTGCGGACAGCGGAGGCATCGCGTCGAGCACTTCCTCCAACGGCTTCAGCTTCCCGCGCTCGACCTCGGCGTCGTCGCCCATCCCGGTTACGATGCCTTGAAGCTTGCGCGGCCCGAACGGCACCGCCACCCGGCTGCCGACTTCGACCCACTCGCGTAGCCGGTCCGGAATCGCGTAGTCGAACGTCCGGTCGGTATCCCGGCTCGGAACGTCCACGATCACTCTGGCCACCCTCATCGATTCGCCGACCCTTTCCCCGCGTCCTGGACGAGGTCGAGCAGCCGCTCGGCGACGGCTCTCTTCGCCATTTGCGGCAGATGCTCGGCGAACCCGCCGCGCCCGTACACGCTGACGATATTCGTCTCCGTGCCGAAGCCCGCTCCCGCCTCGGCCACGTTATTGGCGACGAGCAGGTCGCACTTCTTGCGCGCCAGCTTGTCCAGCGCGTGCTTCTCCACGTCCGTCGTCTCCGCCGCGAAGCCGACGATGAAGGGACCGCTTCCCCGCGCTTCTTTCCATTCCCCGATTTCCTGCAAAATATCGGGATTGCGGACAAGCTCCAGCGATAACAAGTCCGACGTTTTTTTGATTTTCTGATCCGCGCGGCTGGCAGGCCGGTAATCGGCCACCGCAGCCGCCTTGATCACCAAGTCCGTCCCGTCCAACCGGCTCATCACTTCGTCCCGCATCCGCAACGCCGAATCCGTTCGAATCACGTTCACCCCATGAGGAGGCGCCGCCTCCGTCCTGCCGCACACGAGCGTCACCTCCGCTCCGCGGTCACGGGCGGCCTCCGCGATGGCGAACCCCATTTTTCCCGAAGAGTCGTTCGTAATGTAGCGCACGGGATCGATTCGCTCGACCGTCCCCCCCGCCGTAATCAGCACTCGCCGCCCCGCCAGCGGCTTGGGGCCGATCAGCTTCGCCAAGACGGCGTCCACGATCTCGTCCGGCTCAGCCAGCCTGCCTTTGCCGACGTAACCGCACGCCAATTGGCCGGTCCCCGGCTCCACGAAATACACGCCGCGCGACGCCAGCCTGTTCACGTTGTCGATGACCGCCGGATGCTCCCACATATGTACGTTCATCGCCGGCGCGATCAGCAGCGGAGCCGTCGTCGCCAGCAGCGTCGTGCTGAGCATGTCGTCCGCCAAACCGTTGGCGAGCTTGGACAGCATGTTGGCCGTCGCCGGAGCCACGACCGCGAGGTCCGCGGAGTCCGCCCAGTCGATATGCTGCACGATCGCGGCGTCGCGCTCGTCGAACACGTCCGTCGCCACGGGATGACGGGTCAGCGTCTGAAGCGTCAACGGCGTAATGAACTTCGTCGCCCCTTCCGTCATCATAACGCGGACCGACGCCCCCAAGCCGACCAGACGGCTGCACAGAGTCGCCGCCTTGTATGCCGCGATTCCCCCCGTTACGCCTACCAGTATCGTTTTGCCCGTAAGCGGCTTGCTCATGGATTCCCCTCCCACAGTCTTGAAGCCTAGGGCGTGTATGCAACCCGCTCAGGGACATCTATCACCGCCTTTTCGCCCCCTGCTTCGACCCTTTTGCTTGACGTACCCCCGGTACGCCTTCACAAAAGTTCCTTGCATGGAACGAAAATTCGACAATATCTGCTTTCCTCGGAGGCTGCATACACGCCCTAGAAAAAAAACAACCGCGCGGGTTGTCTTTCCTTCTTGTTCAGTATCCGGTTGCTGTTGCCGTCTTGCTTATTCCGCGGCCCCGACAGCCGGCTTGAGGTGTTCGACTTTGATCGCTTCCTGGTAGATCTCTTCGAGCGCGACGCCTACCTGCTTGTGGGACTTAGGAGCGCCGAGATTGCACATGACGCCTTCGCGCAAGTTGCGCGCCCGCTTGGCGGCGGCTACGACGAGCGTATATTTGCTGTCGACCTTCTTCACCAGTTCATCAATGGATGGATATAGCATGCCATTCACCTCTTCTTTAGACGTTGTCGGCGGTTTTCAGCGTCTCGAACTGCTCGAACAGTTCTCCGAGAAAACGCTCCCGCTTGCAGTGCTCCGCCGTAATGATCGAGCCGATGCGGCCGCAGGCCAGATCGATCTCGTCGTTAACGACGGCATAATCGTAATGGTGCAGCAGATTCATCTCTTCGACCGCCACCGACAGCCGATGGTCGATCGTCGCCTGGGACTCCGTGCCCCGGCCGACGATTCTCTGTTTCAGCTCGTTAAGCGACGGAGGCATGAGGAAAATAAAGACGCCCTCCGGGAACTTCTCCCTCACCTTGATGGCACCCTGCACTTCGATCTCCAATATGATGTCCTTGCCTTCCGCCAGCGTCTTCTCCACGAACTCCCGCGGAGTGCCGTAGTAGTTGCCGACGTATTCCGCATATTCCAGAAGCGCGTCCGTCTCGATCATTCGCTTGAACTGCTCATGCGTCTTGAAGAAGTAGTTGACGCCGTCCTGCTCGCCTTCGCGGGGAGAGCGGGTCGTCGCCGACACGGAGTACACGAGCCCGGGAAGCTTGCCGCGCAGCGCGGAGCATACCGTTCCTTTGCCGACGCCAGAAGGGCCGGATAATACGAATAAAATCCCTTTGTTCATCGTGTTCCCCAATTCATTCATCGTGTTCGTCGTCTTTGGTAGACAACCGGTGCGCAACCGTCTCCGGCTGAACGGCCGACAAAATCACGTGATCGCTGTCCGTAATGATGACCGCGCGCGTGCGGCGGCCGTAGGTCGCGTCGATCAGCATGTGCCTGTCCCGCGCCTCCTGGATGATCCTCTTGATCGGAGCCGATTCCGGGCTCACGATAGAAATAATCCGATTCGCGGACACGATATTGCCGAATCCGATATTGATCAGCTTGATCGCCATGGTATGCACTTTCCCCCCGGTCATTCCTACCACACAGGTGCGGCCGGCACCCGAACCGTCGCTTCCAGTGTTGCCAGAAGCGGCCCGCCGCATACTGAAGGCCGATAATGCCCTGTTTTATACATCTATCGATTATTGCCTATTGTACTTCAAATCCCCTGGGGGGACAAGAGGAACTAAAGGCTTAATTAGCGGGATTCCGATTCAGGCTCGGACTCTTGGTACGGACGTATTCCGTCAAGGAAACGGTCATCTCGTAAGCCATGAACGGAGTCATCAGATAGATGCCGTTAAAATGGGCCATCGCGACGTCCAGCAGCTCTTCGGCGATCTTCACGCCTTCGGCGCGGCCGGCGGCGCCTTCCAGTCCGCTCATCCGCTGGCGAACCGAATCGGAGAGCTGGATGCCGGGAACCTCGTTGTGCAAATATTCGGCGTTGCGTCCGCTCGCGAGCGGGAAAATGCCGAGGAAAATCGGAACTGTCAAATGTTTGGTCGATTCCGCGATCTGCACGATCAGCTCCGGGTCGTATACCGGCTGGGTCATAATGTAGTCGGCTCCTGCCGAGATTTTGCGCTCCAGCCGCTGCACCGCTTTATCCAGATGCTTGACGTTCGGGTTAAAAGCCGCGCCGACGACGAACTTCGCTTTCTGCTTGAGCGGCTTGCCCGAAAAGGCGATTCCTTCGTTGAGCTGCTTGATCATGCGAATGATTTCGAAGGAGGTTAGGTCGTACACCGAGCTGGAGCCGGGCAAATCCCCGAATTTGGCCGGGTCTCCGGTGACCGCCAGCACGTGGTCGATGCCGAGCGCGTCGAAGCCCATCATATGCGACTGCGTGCCGATCAGGTTGCGGTCGCGGCAGGCGATATGGGCGAGAGGCTTGATGCCGACCCGCTCCTTCAGCAGCGCGGCCAGCGCCAAGTTGCTCATGCGGGTGACGGCCAGCGAATTGTCCGCCATCGTCAGGGCGTCGGCTTGCGCGTCCTTCAGCGCTTGCGCGCCCGCCATAAACTTCGTGATATCCAGATCGCGCGGCGGGTCCAGCTCGACGATGATCGTGTGGCGTTCGCGCACGAGATCGACGATGCTCGGCTCGGCATCATGCGTCGGCGGCTCGACTGGCGCAGGAGCCTCTTCGACGACGATGGCCGGGCTCTCGGCGGGAGCCGGGGCGGCCGACTGCTCGGCCGGCAAATATCCTTGCAGCGCCTTGGCGATCTCCGCGATATGTTCCGGCGTCGTTCCGCAGCAGCCCCCGATCAGCTTCGCTCCCGCATCTGCGAATCGAAGAGCCGACGCTCCGAAATATTCCGGCGTCGCCGAGTAGACGACTTTGCCGTCGACGTAATCCGGGATGCCCGCGTTCGGGAAGACGCTCAGCGGCAAGCTCAGGTTCGCCGGAATCGTCTCCAGCGCGCGAAGAATGCCCGTCGGACCGCTGCGGCAGTTAAAGCCGATCACGTCCGCGCCTTCTCCCTTCAACCGGCGAAACGCTTCAGCCAGCGGGATTCCGTCGTGCGTTCTCTCCGGGTCCTCGACCGCGAATTGGCAGATGACGCTGATATCGCTCTTCTTGCGGATCAGCGTCAAAGCCAGCGACAGCTCCTCGAGGTCGAAGAACGTTTCCAGCAGCAAGCCGTCCACGCCGGAGGAGAGCAGCACGCCGATCTGCTCCTCGAAGTCGCGCTTCACGATCGCCGTTCGGATGTTCTTGCCCGCTCCTCCCCGCACCGCTCCGATCGATCCGACGACGTATACGCCGTCTCCGACCGCCTTGCGGGCGAGGGCGACGCCGGCGGCGTTGATCTCCTCGACCTTCTTCTCCAGGCCGTAGCGGGCCAGCTTGTTCTGCTGCGCGGAATACGTATTCGTCTCGATGATCTGCGCTCCGGCCGCCGCGTATTGCCGATGCACGTCTGCGATGACGTCCGGCTTCAGCAGATTAAACTCCTCGAACGATACGCCGACCGGCAATCCGAGTTGATATAAATAAGTCGCCATTGCGCCGTCGCCGACAAGCGGCTTGCGGGCGAGGGCCGTGCGTAAATCCGGTTTCATCCAGCTTCCCATCCATTCCTTATAAGAAGTTGTTCAAAAAGCCCGCTTTTGATCACGAAGTATTCCAAGAAGTAGACTCGACATCGAATCTTGAATTCAGCCGGTTCTTCCGGTGCTCACGTAGCTTCCACTACGCTCCGCTCCTCATCTCCGGTCTTCATTCAACCTTCTCGGTGCTGAAAACCGAACTTTTTGAACTTGCACTATAATAAAGTATCCTTAATGTAGCATAATTTTCATCCCGGGAAAATGGAAAAACCCGACCATATTCGATCGGGTTGAGCGGAATTTTCATTTTAGCGCGACGCGGCGTCGGATTGGGGGACGGCCAGAGGAGAGGGATGCGGTTCGCCCGCCTGCTGCCCGGTTTCGCGTCCGATGCGGAAGGATGCGGCCGCCAGCACCGCCGCGGCGGCGACGGCAAGCGCGCCCAGCCAACTGACCGCGGACAGCGACACCCCGCTGACGATCGCGCCGCCGATGCCGGCTCCCGCGGCCATCGCAAGCTGCAGCATGGGATCACCCGGCCGAGCTGCACGCCCGCGGTCAGCAGCGACTCGCTGAACCCCATCATCAACATGGCGATGGCACTGCCCAGCTTGCCCGAGATAATGTTCTCCGACGTCCGACGAGAAAACTGACGATGGCCAGCAATTGAACACTCCCCACTTACGCATTTGCGTTGAAGTGGGAGATTCTTGCGTAATCACCTCATCCGAAGTGAAGTTGAGCAAGCGATCCCTGCGGTTCCCGCAGTTCTTGTTGACCTGGAAGCTTCTAT
>NZ_JBEPYQ010000112.1:0-21719 GCF_041641335.1 Cohnella sp.
TTCCCTACACGACGCTCTTCCGATCTGAGACTCAGGATGACATCGTGTATAATCGCTACCTCTGCCGAGGATACGAAGACAAGTTTGGGATGACCCGAGAAGTCATGCGGGCCGAAATTGGCAATCACCTTGCTAAGGCTGTCGAAAGCATACTTAATCCAATTAAGGAGTGATCTTATGCCTGCAGTAGCTAAACCGGGGAAGTCGTACAAGGCGAAGAGGCCAACACGGGACGAGTTCGAACTGGAGGAGTTAGCGGACCAATTGACCGAGGCCAAGAACGAGGAGATCGAAGTCGCTCTGATTGTCTGGGGGATGGATGAGACAGTGTGCGGCACAATCATGGAGATGGACTCCAGGACGACGCTTGTCCACGTCTACCGGCATGGCGAGACGATCAAGGTTCCGTTCCTGGATATTATGAGAGTGAGCAATCCGATGTAGCTACTGCAATGGTAGATGTGTGGGCACTATAAAAAACAGCACTAGGCGGATATAGAGACGTGCCGATTTCGTGCCGAATTGGAACATAAACCTGTGATACTGAATGATGAATAAAAAGTCTTTTCCTATTATATATAAAGGAAAATGGGACCGCATGAAATGATGCAAAGGACGAAAATAATTAAGTTCGAAATGGAAGGCTCCATCGGTTAAGTTACTGCCGTCGGACCAATAGCAGAAAAGGGCGAAAATGGGATTTCCCATTTTCGCCCTTTTCTGTTCTTTTCACGATGCTGGAGAAACATCCTGAGTTAAGACATTTTGCCGACCATAAAACCGTCTATAAACCTCTCTGATTCCGGCTTCTTCACACCACAAACTCCACAAACTCGGGCTTTCGAAGCAGGCCGTCACGCGTCCACAGTTGGTGGCGCACGCGAGCCTGGATGGCGGGTTCGACGTAGACGAAGTCCCGGTCTTCATGTGTCGCCAGCGTGCCGCATACGCCGAGAAACGCGTTCCTGTGCGCGGAAGGGATGCCGTGCTCCAGCAAGCCGGCGATCTGGTCCCGATGCCGAACGAGCCAGCCGAACTGGTTTTTGCGATAGCCCGCGATTTGCACGACGGCGTAGTCGTAGTCGCGAATTTTGAGCCAGCTGTCGTCTCTGCGCCCGACGTAGGCGCTCGTTCGCCGCTTGGCTACGATTCCCCTTACTCCGTTTCTTCTTAACGCTTCGAACAAAGCGATTCCCGTATGCTCTACCTCTATTGCCGGGGAAATACAGCGATTGCCTTCCAGAACTTCTCCCAACAGCTTCTTCCGCTCGCTTAATGCGAGCATACGAACGTCTCTGCCCCGATAACGCAAAATATCGAATACGTTGTAGCGCACCGGATTGCGAACGGAAGCTTCCCGGATGCTCATCGGCTTCGTCAACCTGAACCTGTCTAACATCCCATCGGGATCCAGTCTCCCGGTCGCGGGATCGATGCAGTAAACCTCTCCGTCCAGCACGACGTCGGAATTATCCGTCACAGGTACCGGATGAAGCTCCGGATAACGGGAGGTAATGTCGTGACCGTGGCGGGTATACAGCCGTACGATTCCATTTTCCATGGATAGAAGCAAGCGATGGCCGTCAATCAACGGCTCGAATATGTAACGATCGTCGTCGAACGGATGCGAATACGCAACCGGCAGCATGGGGGGGAGGAACATAACGGGCACCCACCTTCGTCGCAAGATTCAAAACGAAAAAAAGGAGTCACTTGCCGCGACTCCCAAGGAGTAAAAAAGGTTATGAAGAAAAGCCGGACCGACAAGTTGCCAGCTCTTCTATCAATAATGATATACGAATCGTATAGATCGCGCATTAGGCGATCGGTGGCATGAGAAGTTCAAACTTCCATTCATGCATAGATCTTATGAGCGCGAAGCATAATACGTGGTAAATGATGGAGGTGAGAAAAACATGGCGAACAATCGCAGCAGCAACCAGCTCGCAACTCCGCAAGCGCGCGCCGCTCTGGACCAGTTGAAGTACGAGGTCGCGCAAGAGCTGGGCATCCAATTTTCCCGCGACGGTTATCACGGGGACATGCTGACGAAGGATACCGGCCGCATCGGTGGCAATATCACTCGTCGCTTGGTGCAAATTGCCGAGCAGCAGCTTGCCGGCCAAGCCGGACGTTTCTAGAAAGCACCTTTCACGATCCCGCTTGCTTACCGCCGGCGGGGTCGTTTTTTGTTGGTGGAAGCATAATCGCAAGACCGCTACGTCATCCTATGGAGGAATGAACTTCTTAAGGGGAAGGCGGCTCGAGGCGATGAAATTCGGCAATAAATCAACGATCTTGCTGGCGCTGCTGCTGGCGTCCGGCTGCGCGGGGGATCCTGGGGGCGCGATGAATCTCAAGCGGGATCAGGCGCCGGTGAAAATACAGAGCGGGCAGTCGGAAGCCGTGTTGGAGGAAGGGCGGCACATCGTTCCGGTTCGGACGATTCAAAATGCGAGCTACGTCTCGCTCGGAGCGATCGGCCAGGCGACGGGGTACACAGCGGAATGGTTGCCGGACGGCACATACGGAATGGGCGATCATGACCCGGTGTGGGTGTTCCGAGCCGGGGACAGCAACGTCTCGATTGCCGGCCGCCAATCCCGTATGCCCGCGCCTGCGCTGAAAGAAGGAAACGAGCTGTTCGTGCCGGTTACGGCCCTCCAGAACTTAATCGGAGACGTGACCGTGTTTCATATCCAGGAGAATGAGGTAGCTTTTTTTCCTAAGCCGTCGCCTAACGAATCGGGAATTACGGGGCAGAGCGCGGACTTCGCCCAAGAGCTGCCTTCGGGGCCGAAAATGTCGGTGGCCGCGGGCGAAGCCGCATCGCTGCTGGAATTCGCCAAAAAGTATCTGGGCGTCAAATACGTGTTCGGCACGGCGCCGTATACGGAATCCAAAACGTTCGACTGCTCGTCCTTCACGCAATACGTATTCGACCGCTTCGGCGTCGATCTGCCCCGGGTGGCGAGAGCGCAGGCCGAGCAAGGCACATTCGTGTCGCGGGACAATTTGAAGGCAGGGGACTTAATGTTCTTCTACGTGCCCGGGCGCTTCAAAAGCAACGAAACGGTCGGCCACGTGGGCATCTACATGGGGAACGGCAATATGATTCACGCGAGTCCGAAGCCGGAGGACGGAGTCCAGGTTACCCCTATCGACAAACCGTACTGGAAAGACACCTATTTGTACGCGAAACGTTATTCATCATAGTCGCTGCGACAAAAAAGAGGCGCTTGCATCCCCGTGACGAGGATCGCAAGCGCCTTTATTACATTTGCACGTGAAGGATGGAAATGTCTCTGACGACGGACAGGTCGAGGAAATCCTCGTCGGTCTTCACGAGAGGACGGAAGAAGTCCGTAGGATTCGTCATGACGATCGTTCCGAACTGTCCGTTCGACAGTTCGACCCGTTTGCCGATAAAGTTAGGAAGCATATGCCGGATAAACGTGTGCGTAAAATCAGGATCCAGTTCCTTGAAGCTGAGATCGTAAAGCTCGCGCAGTACGAACAGCAAATCCTTCTTCTCGCTGTATACCCGCGAAGAGATCATCGCGCTGTAGACGTCGGCGACCGCTACGATCCGGGCCATCGGATGAATCTGTTCGCCTGCCAGACCTTGCGGATAACCCGTACCGTCGATGCGTTCATGATGCTGAAGAGCGGCCAGGGCGACCGCCTCGTCGTTGAAGGAACGGGTCAAAATCTCGTATCCGTATTCGGGATGATTCTGAATTTCTTTATACTCTTCGTCGTTAAGCCGGGAAGGCTTGTTCAAGATTACCTCGGCGATTCGGCACTTGCCGACGTCGTGCAGGAAACCGGCTTTGCCCGCTCGTATCGTTTCTTCCTCGTTCCAGCCTACCCAGCGCGCGATGTAGTAGCTCAGCATGCCGACTTGAACGGAGTGCTGATACGTGTAGTCGTCTTGGGTGTTCAACATGAGCAGCAAAGAAACGACGTCGCGCTCCGTCCGGAAATTCTCGACGAGGGGCTGGAAGCTCTCCTTGACGTCGTCCTCGTAAATCCGTCCTTCTACAAGCGCTTTCTCGAACAGCTGCTCGGCACCGGCGACTGCGTCGTGGTATAGGGGGCGTAGCAGGGGATTGTATCCCGGCGCGGGGGCTTCGTTCCTCGGCTCCGCGGCGAATGAGGAACCGGCGGTGCCGGAACGCCTTTCGATGTCGACGTAATCGATCTGATGCTGGAAAATTCGTGAAATTTCTTTTTCGTTCAGCGACGTGCCTTTGGAGAGGACATGCAAGCCGTATGCATTAAAGACGTCCTCCGATAATCGATCTCCTGATCGTACATCCGTAATATGTACTCGCATCTCACACCTCGACAGGAACCTCGAATAATCGAGGAAATTCGCTAAATCCTTTGATATCTATGCTATCAAGTAAAGCGTTTTCTGGCAATAACTAGTTGAGATAAAATTTGGTAACTGCAAATTGAAAAATTTCGTCATTATAATGATTGAAATTTTCATTATGAATGCAATATAATAGCATTGTACAGGACGAATAGGAATGGGAGAGGATCTTAATGACGAGAGGCAAGCTGACGTTACCTGAGATCGGCGGACAGGCGGAAGCCTTGAAGGCCGCTTGGGAGCAATTGAAGAAACAGGAGAAATGGACGCAGTCGCATATCGGCAACGCGGCGTACGACGAGGTCGTGTTTATCGGTTCAGGTTCTTCCTATTATCAAGCGCAGGTGATGGCTTCCACCTTTAAGCTGTGGCTGGGACGGAGCGCGAGCGCGCTGCCTTCATCGGACATCTTTCTGTTCCGCGACCAATCCGTCGCCCGCAGCCGGAAGGTGCTGCTCGTCGGCGTATCCCGTTCGGGAGAGTCGTCCGAGGTCATTCTGGCGCTGGATTCGGTGAAGGATTTGCCGAACTGGACGACTTGCGGCATTACGTGCTACGAGGACAGCCGGCTCGGCCGGATGACGGAATGTCTCGTATCGCCTCTGGGCAAGGAACAAAGCACGGTCATGACCAAATCGTTCAGCAGCATGACGTATATGATGCAAGCCGCGATCGCGCTCGCTGCGGGCGGGGCGCAGCCGTCGGAGATGGAAGCGGTGCTGGATTTGCAAGGGGATGTCGTCGAGCGGGGACGCGAGTTTGCCGAACAGCTGGTCGAAGCGAACGACTTCAACAAATACATTTACTTGGGGATGGGGGCGTATTTCGGTCTGGCGCAGGAAGTGTGCCTCAAGCTGAAGGAAATGTCCTACGTCTGGACCGAAAGCTATGGAACGCTGGAATTCCGCCACGGGCCGAAGTCGGTCGTCGAGCCGGGAACGCTCGTCTGTCTGCTCGTCTCGGAGCAAGCCCGTTCCTATGAACTGAAAGTCGCGGAAGAAATGAAAGCCTACGGCGCATTCGTGCTGCTCGTGACAACCTCCAAAGGCGACGATACGGGCTTTGCCGACGCGGTGTTCGAGCTTGGCGGCGGCTCGTTGTCCGACGAGGCGCGCGCGGTGCTCTACCTGCCGCTGCTTCAGTATCTCGGATTCTATACGGCGATGAAGCGGGGCGTCGATCCCGACCATCCGAGAAACTTGACGCAAGTCGTCAAAATTTGATCCGACAAAGGAGCCGGCCCATGACGCGTAACAAATCCGAGAGGCAAGAGCAAGTGCTCGCCTATCTCGAAAGATACGGCAGCATTACTCTTCAAGAGATGACCGACAATTTCGATTGCTCGGAAGCGACGGCCAGGCGCGACCTCGACGATCTCGAGAAGGCGGGCAAGGTGATCCGGACGATGGGCGGCGGAGCGAAGTACGCGGCGAGCGGGTTAATTCGCGAAGTGCCTTTCCGCGAGAAGCAGCATGCTTCGTACCGGGAGAAGGAAGCGATCGCCAATCTGGCCGCTTCCCTTGTCGAAGAGGGCGACGTCATCGGCCTCACGGGGGGAACGACGACGTTCCTGATCGCGAAGGCGCTGAAGAAGCGGCGCAACATTACCGTCGTCACCAATGCGGTCAACATCGCGATGGAGCTTGCCGATTGCGAGGATCTGCAGATCGTGCTGACCGGCGGCGTGCTTCGCAATCGCAGCTTCGAGCTGTGCGGACCGCTGGCGGAACAGACGGTGAAGGCGCTGAACATCCATAAGATGTTCATGGGCGTCGACGGCGTAACGGGGCAGGGAGTCAGCACTTACTCCGAGCTGGAGGCGAACATTGCCAACCTGCTGATGCAGCGGTCGAAGCTGACGATTGCCGTGTTCGATCATACGAAAGTCGGCAAATCTTCGCTCTTTCATGTGGCTGGGCTGCAGGAGCTTCACGCTTGCATCACCGATAAGAGACCTGCCGAGAGCTCGGAAGACGGAGCCGCGCTTGCGGGCGTTAAGGTGTATGCGGCGGAGGACGAATCGGATTCCGGAAGAGAGGGAGATCGGACATGAACGTCACGATCGGCGTGGACGTAGGCGGTACGAATATCGTATGCGGAGCGACGGACGAAGCGGGCAAGGTGCTGCGCAAGCTCAAGCGTCCGACGGAGGCGCATGCCGGCCATGAAGCCGTGCTCGGAAGGATCGCGGAGATGGTCGCGCAGATTCGCGAGGAGCTGGGAGCCGGCATTCGGGTTACGAGCGTCGGAGTGGGAATTCCCGGGCTCGTAGACCCTCGGGCGGGGGTGTCGAAGTTTGCCGGGAATTTGAAGTGGCGCGATATTCCGGTTGCCGATCTGCTCGGAGATCGGATCGGCCTGCCGGTGTTCATCGACAACGACGTCCGGATGTACATTTACGGAGAAGCGGTCGCGGGAGCCGGACGGGGCTATGAACACGTGCTGGGCATTACGATCGGCACCGGCATTGCCGCGGCTATCGTGAACGGCGGCGAGCTGTACTACGGGCATAAAGCGCTGGCCGGAGAAATCGGCCACGTCCGCATGGACGGAGTGGAAGAAGAGTGCGCTTGCGGGCTTAGCGGCTGTCTAGAGACGGTTGCTTCGGCGTCCGGCTTGGTTCGACAGGCGAAGAAGGCGCTGCGCGAAGGCCGGGCAAGCTTGCTGAACAAGTGGTTTCCCGGAGAAGCGCTGGAGCGGCTTACCGCGGCGGATCTATCCAAGGCGATGGATGCTGGGGATGCGCTTGCCGCGGACATCATCGTTCGCGCCGGCAAGCTGAACGGCCGCGCTCTGGCCGCTGCGGCGTCGGTACTCAGCCCGGACGTAATCGTGGTTGGCGGAGGCGGAGCCTTGGCCGGCGAACGGTTAATGGCGCCTCTTCGAGAGGAACTGTACCGGCTGCTGCTGCCGGATTTCCGCGAGGGGCTGAAGGTCGTGACGGCGGAGCACAACGACGATGCGGGCATTATCGGCAGCTCGCTGTATGCCGCTCATCGGAACGGAGATTGACGGAAGACGGAACGGAATCGATTTATAGACTCATAGACTCATAGACTCATAGACTCACAGACTTGACCAAAATCGGAGGAACTCACCATGGCACTTGTATCGTCGACGCCGCTGCTGCAAGCGGCAAAGGAAGGCGGATATTGCATCGGGGCGTTTAACGTCCATACGTTGGAAATGCTGCAGGCGGTCGTCGAAGCGGCGGAGGAGACAAGATCCCCGCTCATTATCCAGTCGACCGTAGGAACGGTAAAGCATCTGGGACCCGACTACATCGCGGCGGCGGCCACGGTGGCGGCTAACCGCAGCTCCGTTCCGATCGCGCTTCATCTCGACCACTGCTCCGACTTCGGCACCATCATGCAATGTATCCGGGCGGGATACACGTCGGTTATGATCGACGCCTCCCACGACCCGTTCGAGAAAAACGTCGAACAAACCCGCAAAGTCGTCGAAGCGGCTTCCGCGGTAGGCGTTAACGTCGAGGCCGAGCTAGGCCGGGTCGGCGGCGTCGAGGACGACATCGTCGTCGACGAGCGCGACGCGCTGCTGGCCGATCCGGACGAATGCGCCAAGTTCGTCGAACTGACGGGCGTGCATACGCTTGCTCCGGCAATCGGCACGGCGCACGGTATCTACAAGGGCGATCCTAACATCGACTTCGACCGCATCGGACGCATCGCCGCCAAAGTGTCCGTTCCTCTCGTGCTCCACGGAGGCTCCGGTATCCCCGAGGATCAGGTGAAGCGGGCGGTCTCGCTCGGCATGTCCAAGATGAACGTCGCGACCGAGCTGCGCATCGTGTTTTCCGACGCGATCAAGGAAGTGTTCGCGAGAAATCCCGAAGAGAACGATCCGCGGAAATACATGGTGCCGGCGAAGCAGGCGCTGAAGGCGGCTGCGATCGAGAAGATGCGCCTGTGCGGCTCGATCGGCAAGGCGTAAGCGAAGCGGGGGCATAGCGGTGACGAACGCGAAAGCGAATGCTCGAACGATGATAACGACCGTCACGTTAAACGCGGCGATCGACAAGACGTATTACGTGCCGTCCTTCGACAAAGGCAAAGTGTCGCGCGCGGGCAAAGTCGTGTCCACGGCGGGGGGCAAAGGGCTGAACGTGGCCCGGGTGCTGCAGCAGCTCGGCCATGGCGAAGTGGCGGCGACCGGCTTTGCGGGCGGCTATAACGGGCAGTTCATTACGAGCCGGGTGAAGGAAGCCGGTATCCGTTCGGAATTCATCGACATCTCTGGAGAGTCGCGACTGTGCCTGAATTTCATCGACGGCCGTGACGGCTCGTCCACGGAAGTACTGGAGCCGGGGCCGGAGGTCGGCGTGGAGGAGATCAAGCGCTTCAAGATCAAGCTGCGAGGGCTGAGCGAGGAATCGGCGCTCGTGGTTTTCTCCGGCAGCTTGCCGAGAGGGGCCGATCCGGGGCTGTATGCCGATCTGATCGCCCTGTCTCGCAGCGCGGGAGCGGACGTCTTCCTCGATTCGAGCGGGGAGACGCTCGTGCGCGGAGTGTCGGCTTTGCCGACGTTCATCAAGCCGAACGAGGACGAGATCGTGTCGCTGCTCCCGGATGCGGGAGGCTCCGATCTGCGCGAAGGCATCCGCAAGCTGATGGCGCAAGGCATTCCGGTCGCGGCGGCGACGCTGGGAGCGGAAGGGGCCGTCGCCGGAGCGGGCGGGCGCATCTACCGCGTCCGCATTCCGAAGCTCGAACCGGTCAACACGGTCGGCAGCGGCGATTCGTTCGTCGCCGGGTACGCATACGGCCACGTCAGAGGCTGGCCGGTCGAGGAATGCCTGCGGTACGCCGCGGCTGCGGGCAGCGCCAACGCGCTCTCCGAGACGACGGGAGACGTCAGCCCGGCCGAGCACGCCAGGCTGCTTCGGGAAATCTCGGTCGAGGAATGGACGGACTAAAAAACGCGGCAGCGCTGGATGGCGCCGCCGCGGCTTGTCATGATTTATTCGCCCAGAAGCTCGGCGTACACGCGCCGGGCAGTCTGGGCTTCTTCCGTTCCGATAACAAGCGCGCGCCCGTCGTCGAACAACACGAACGTGAGGCCGCCCTGCAATTGCAGTCTCAGCGAAAAGGGAGTCAATTCGGTGCGGCCCGCTCTGGCTAGGCGAGGCTCCAGAGCTTCCAGGTCGAGCGTCATCGGCCTGCCGGGCATGACCTGCACGGTGCTTCGTCCGCATAGCGAGACGGTCATCGCTTCGTCTCCGGCGTCTCCGTCAAGCGCTTCGAACCGGCGCTGCCCGCATACCGGGCAGTCCGGATTGCGCGCTCCTCCGACGGAGAGTGACTGCCACTGGCTATGCCACAGATCGATCTGCAGCAGCGAGCCGTGCAAGGCATCTTCGCGGCCGGCCAGCAGCTTGAGCGCTTCCATCGCCTGCACGGAGGCGATCGTATCCACGATCGGGGCAAGCACGCCGGCCGTCTCGCACGTGTCCAGCGAGCCTCCCGGAGGCGTTGAAGGAAACAGGCAGCGAAGGCAGGGCGTCGTTCCCGGAACGACGGTCAGCGACATGCCGGACGCGCCGACCGCTCCTCCGTACACCCACGGAATGCCGTTCTTGACGCCATATTCGTTGATCAAATACCGCGTCCCGAAGTTATCCGTGCCGTCCAGCACGATGTCCGCGCCTTCCAGCAAACGCTCGGCGTTAAAGGCGTTCAAATCCGCGACGCGAGGCGTGATCGAGATGCCGCCGTTCACGGCGGAGAGCCTTGCCGCGGCCGCGACCGCTTTCGGCGTTCCGGCGGCGGCGTCCGCCTCGTCGAACAGCATCTGGCGCTGCAGATTGGTGCGGTCGACGATGTCGCGGTCGATCAGCGTCAGGCTGCCGACGCCGGCGCGAGCCAGATGGTTGGCGATCGCGCAGCCGAGCGCGCCGACGCCGACGATCGCGGCCCGGGAGCGAAGCAGCCGCCGCTGGCCCTCCGCTCCAATCCCGGAGAAGCGGGCTTGCCGAGCATAGCGGGCGTCCAATCCGGCGTCCGTCATCGTTCCGTTCCCTCCGGCTCTCCCGGTGCGGCCAGCGGGTTCCAAGGCCCGAGCTGGTGCCCTTTCCATTCGGTGCCGTCCTCGTAGATTTCCTTTTTCCAGATGGGCACGACCTGCTTCAGCCGTTCGATCGCATACCGGCTCGCCTCGTAGGCGTCGGCCCGGTGCGCCGAAGAGACGGCGATGACGACGCTGATCTCGCCGATGCCGACCGTCCCGATCCGGTGGGCGATCGCGGTAAGCGTGCCCGGCCAGCGGAAGGATATCTCGTCTCCGATCGAAGTCAGCGAAGCGACGGCCATCGGTTCGTAAGCCTCGTATTCGAGCGTGACCGTCCGTTTGCCCGCGGTCCATTCGCGCGTCGTCCCGACGAAGGCGATGGCGGCTCCGTGATCCGGGTGGTAGACGGCGGCCAGCGTCCGTTCGACGTCGAGCGGACGGTCTGCGACGCTATATCTCGGCAAACCGGAATCGGCAACGTCGGCGTTATCGTCCTCGATCAAGCCTCCGGAGACCGGGGGCAGCAGCGCGAGCTCGTCGCTTCTTTTCACCACGGCGGAATCATGGGCGTAGGCCTGGTTGCACGCGAGAAAACAGACGGACAGCAGCTCCCCGTGCTCCGGGTAAAGCTCGGCTAGACGCAGCTTGACTTGGCCGGCGGTCAGCGCCTCTTCCTCCCAGTCCGTCTGCAGCGAGCGCGCGCCTAATCTTTCCGCCAGACCGGCGAATAATTGGATATTCCATGCAGGGTACATCGTCGATTTCTCCTTCTTGC
Source organism: Cohnella sp. (assembly GCF_041641335.1). Lineage (NCBI taxonomy): Bacteria > Bacillati > Bacillota > Bacilli > Caryophanales > Paenibacillaceae > Cohnella > Cohnella sp. The sequence goes on from NZ_JBEPYQ010000112.1 coordinate 11,184, forward strand.
GGGCAATAACATTCGTTCCCCAAGCATACCATATCCCATGTGAAAATGTTATGCTAGAGGGACACACAAAGGATTGGCGGAGGGAGAGATCGGCAGTGACGGAATTGATAGACAGATTCGGGAGGAAGCACACTTATTTACGAATATCCGTGACCGACCGTTGCAACCTGCGCTGCCTGTATTGCATGCCGGAAGAGGGCATGAAGTTCATGGAACAAGACCGTCTGCTGTCCTATTCGCAGATCGTCGAGGTAGCCGCGGCAGCCGTCAGGCTCGGCATGCGCAAATTCAGAATTACGGGAGGCGAGCCTCTCGTCCGTCCGGGCTTGGAACAACTGATCGCCGGCATCGCGGCCCTGCCCGGGGTCGACGACATTTCCTTGACGACGAACGGGCTGCTGCTCAAGCAGCAAGCGTTCAAGCTTAAGGAAGCCGGCCTTAAGCGGGTCAACATCAGCCTGGATACGATGGATGACGTTCGTTTCAAATTCATCGCCCGCCGCGGGGAGCTGAAGCGGGTCTGGGAAGGCATCGAAGCGGCGGTGGAGGCCGGACTCGGGCCGATCAAGCTGAACTGCGTGCTGCTGAAAGGCGTCAACGAAGACGAGATCGGGCGGTTTCTGAAGCTGTCCATGGAGAGACCGATCCACGTCCGCTTCATCGAATATATGCCTATCGGACACGACGACGCCGGATGGCGCAGCCACTATCTTCCGCTGTCGGCGGTTCTTGAAGAAGCCCGTCGGCTTGGCTACGTTCTTCAGCAAGAGGAAGGACCGCAGGGCAGCGGACCGTCGGAAAACTGGCGGATCGCCGGGGGAGTCGGATCGTTCGGACTGATCCACCCGATCAGCGAGCATTTCTGCAAAAGCTGCAACCGACTGCGGCTGACCGCAGACGGCCATATCAAGCCTTGCCTGTACTGGATGGACGAATTGAGCGTCAGACCCGCGCTCGGCTCCCTCGAGGCGATGGAGAGGCTGTTCCTGAAGGCGATGGACGTCAAGCCGGAAAATCACGAGATGGCCGCCGTGCTGGCCGGCACTCCGCTGAGCCACGAGCCGACGGAGCGCCGGATGTCGCAAATCGGCGGTTAGGAGAGCGTCCGATGACTAGGAATGTAACGCTGACCTTGCTGCATACGAATGATTTGCACAGCCATTTCGAAGAGACCTCCCGGATTGCCGGATACATCGAGGAGGTTCGCGGACGCACCGATCCGAACGCGCTGATCGTCCTCGACAGCGGAGATTTCCTGGATCGCGCGCGCATGGAGACGGAAGGAACGATGGCCGCCGTCAACCGGACCGTCATGGAGCGGATCGGTTACGACGCGGTTATGCTTGGCAACAACGAAGGACTCAGCTACACGCCGGACGAACTGGAGCGCATCTTCGGCGGCATGTCCGTCCCGTTCGTATGCGCGAACATGACGCTGATCGCGACGGGGAGCCCGCCGGCGTGGATGATCCCTTCCCTGATGCTGGAGAGATCGGGACTGCGCATCGGCCTGATCGGGGTGACGGTCCCGTTCAACGAGTATTACGAACTGCTCGGCTGGGATGCGGGGGATCCGACCGCCGTGCTGAGAGCCGAAGTCGCCAAGCTAAGGCCGGAAGCCGACGTCATCATCCTGCTCTCCCATCTCGGCTTGCGCAGCGACGAGAGAATCGCCGCCGCCGTTCCGGGCGTCGATCTTATTCTCGGGGGCCACACCCATCACTTGCTGGAAGTGCCGCTGATCGAAGGGGATACCGCGATATGCGCCGCGGGCAAGTTCGGCGCGTACGTCGGTCATCTGCAGCTCGAGTTCGGCGCGGACCGCAAGCTGGTCAAGGTGTCCGGAGGCAGCATACCGACCGGGGAGATGGCTCCGAGCGAGGACGTCGAGCGACTGATCTCCGTGTATCGCGAGCAGGCCAAGCTCAGGATGGGACGCAAAATCGCAAGCCTCAGCGAGCCGCTCGAATGGCGCCACGACCGCGAATCGCCGCTTCCGACGCTGCTGTCCGCGGCGATCCGGGCGATGACGGGCGCGGACATCGCACTCGTGAATGCCGGCCAACTGCTGGAAGGCCTGCCTGCGGGCGACGTTACCGAAGAGACGATTCACGCCATCTGCCCGTCTCCGATCAATCCTTGCATGATGCGTCTGCCCGGAAGTCTTATTCTGAAGACGCTGGAAGAGAGTCTGCTGCCCGAATTTCAGGATCTGGAAATTCGCGGCTTCGGTTTCCGGGGAAAGGTGCTCGGCACGTTATGTATGGACGGCCTGGAGGTTGCGGCGGATATGTCCCGCCCTCCGTACCAGCGCGTCAAGGAGGCCGCGATAGGCGGAGCGAGCCTGGACGTACATAGGGAGTACACCGTAGGAACGCTGGACATGTTCACCTTCGGAGTCGGATACATCGGATTGAAGGAAGGCCGGGAGATTCGCTACTACTTGCCGGAGTTCATTCGCGACGTCCTGACCCGTTCGCTTAACGACGACGGAATGATCGCTCGTTCCAAGGAGCCGAGATGGAGGTATTCCGACGCGCCCTGACGGCTCCCGGCGCGCCCTTGGCTTTGCAATTCGCAAGGAACCTTAGTTTGGGGGAGTGAAAACGGAGATGCTGCATTGGTTCGATTCCATCATTCTGGGCATTGTGGAAGGCTTGACGGAGTTTCTGCCGGTATCCTCGACCGGTCACATGATTCTGACGAACAAGCTTCTCGGATACGAGGAAGCCCCCGAACAGCTTAAGACATTCGAGATCGTCATTCAATTCGCGGCGATTCTGGCTATCGCGCTCGTCTACCGGGACAGAATCCTGCAGATATTCGGCCTGGGCAAGGCGCAGTCGGTTCGCGGGCTGTCGGTGGATGCCTTTCCGAAGCGCAGGCTGAACCTGATCCACGTCGCCCTCGGCATCGTCCCGCCGCTCGGCGTGGCGTATCTGTTCCGGGATACGATCAAGGAAATCGGATTTCACGCCGCTCCCGTCCTGTGGGCGCTCGTCGTCGGCGGGATCTACATGTGGGTGACCGAAGCGCTGTACGATTCGGGTAAAATCAAGAGAACGGCGGAGACGATGGACGACATTTCGTACAAGCAGGCTCTGTTGATCGGCGTGCTCCAATGCGTGTCTGCCGTATGGCCGGGATTCTCCCGGTCCGGATCGACGATCGCAGCCGGCATGCTCGGCGGGGTCAGCTATCGGGCTTCGGCGGACTTCAGCTTCTTCATCGCCATTCCGATCATGACGGCGGCGACCGGATACGAGCTGCTCAGCAACATCGACAACTTCCGTTCCGGCGGCATCGACGTCGGGTTTCTGCTTACCGGCTTTATCGTATCGTTTCTCGTGGCCTGGGTCGTCGTTGTCGCCTTTCTGAAGGCGCTCCAGAAGTTCAAATTAAAGTATTTTGCTTGGTACCGTTTTGCGTTGGCCGCTTTGTTTTATTTGTTCGTCATGCGGTAACGGCCTAGAGCAGGCGGGTAGAATAATGTCGAATCATGAAGAATAAACAAATTTCTCATCGAAAGGCTATTCAATAAACGAAATCGAATTCCGATGTAATCATAAGGGAAGTTTTACCTGTTGGCCTGATTTCGTCCCCGAAGGAGGAAGATTACGAAATGCGCATGATGCCGATTTCTCTATGTCGGCCGGGAATGAGACTGGCGAAGCGAATCTATTCCGATGACGGCATCGTGCTGCTGGCCGAAGGCGTCGAGCTCACTTCTAAACTAATCCGGCGATTGGGAGAATGCGGGATCAGTTTTGTGTACATTCAAGATTCCCGGACGGACGACTTGTCCGTTCCCGAACTGCTCAGCGACGAGACGCAGAGGCGAACGCTGCAGACGATACGCTCGGTGTTTCAGGACTTCGGCAATGCTTCCGGGAGAAGCAAATCGGGCACTTACCCCTACGTCGGACGCAAGATGAAAGAAGTGATGCAGATGATCATGGACGATTTAAGCGGCAATAAGGACGCGATGATCATGCTGATGAATCTGCATACGGTCGATCACTATCTGTACATGCATTCGATGAACGTATGCGTGTATACGACTTTGCTCGGCATGGCGAGCGGCTACAGTCACGACGAGCTCGTGACGCTCGGGATCGGCGCGCTGCTCCACGACGTGGGCAAAACCCAAATCTCGATGCAGGTGCTGCTCAAGCCGGGAGCTCTGTCGGCCTACGAGTTCGACGAAATGAAGCGGCATACGGAGCGAGGGTTTTACTTGCTCAAGGACGAGCCGAACATTCCGATTCTGGCCGCTCACTGTGCCTATCAGCATCATGAGAGGCTGAACGGATCAGGCTACCCGAGAGGAATCAAGGGCGACGAAATCCACGACTATGCCAGATGGATCGGAATCGTCGATTCCTACGACGCGATGACGAGCCACCGGGTTTATCGCGACGCGATGCTTCCGCATCAGGCGGTCGAAGTATTGTATTCGGGAAGCGGGACGCTGTACGACGTGTCTAAGCTGCAGCTGTTCCGGGACAAGGTGGCCATCTACCCGATCGGACTCTCGGTCAAGCTGAACACGGGACAGAGCGCGGTCGTCTGCGATATTAATTCGACGTGCGCCCATCGTCCGATTATTCGAGTGCTGACGGACGAGGAAGGCATCGAGCTGAAGACGCCGTTCGATATGGATCTGTCCAAGCATCTGAACGTCCTGATCTCCAAAATCGAGATAAACGCGGAAGAAATGAACACGATGCCCGCATAAACCGATACAAGGCTGCCCCGAACGCGGACGAACCCGCGCGCAGGGCGGCTTGTTTTGTCCTTCCCGCCCTGACGGGTTTGTTTTTATCGGCTCCGACCATTACAATAAAAATAACGCAAAGAACGACAGGAGCATGAACGATGCAGCAAGCTTTATCCCGGCCGGCGAAGGCGGCGCCATTCGCCGCGCCTTCCGACTGGCCCGTATTATCTCCCGCTTACGACCCTTGGGACCCGATCCGCTCCCTGCAGCGATACGGAAGACACGAGCTGACGAGCGTGGAGCTGACGGTTACCCATCTGTGCAATATGAGGTGCGAGCATTGCGCCGTAGGGGACAGCCTAACGATGTCGGAGGCGCCGCATCTGCCGCTCGATCTTCTGTTCCGCAGGCTGGATGAAGTGCGGCACCTGGAGACGATCAGCATGACCGGGGGAGAACCGACGTTTCGCCTGGAGACGGTCAAGAACGTGCTGCTGCCCGTATTGAAGTACGCCCGCGAACGCGGTATCCGCACGCAGCTCAACTCCAACGTGACGATGGATTTCGAAAGGTACGAGCTGATCGCGTCTGATTTGGACGTCATGCACATCTCTTTTAATTATACGCAAGCGGAAGACTTCCACCGGGTCGGCTTCGCCCGTACCGGACGCAACGTTCGGCCGGAGGCGACGTCTAAGCTGTACGAGAGAATGATCGACAACGCGAGACGGCTCTCCGAAGGCGGATTGCTCGTATCCGCGGAATCGATGATCAACTACCGCACTCACGAGAGCATCGCGGACATTCACCGGCTCATCGTCGAGATGGGCTGTTGGCGCCACGAGGTGCATCCGATGTATCCGAGCTCCTTCGCTTCCTCCTTGCCGGCCATTTCCCGGCAGCAGATGCTGGAGGCGGTGCGCACGCTGCTCGACGTTCGCCATCCCGACGTATGGATGCTGTTCGGCACGCTTCCCTTTTTCGCCTGCAGCGAGAACGAAGAGGAGCGCGGCATCGTCGCAAGGTTGAGAGAGGAAACGAACGTGACCGTGCGCAACGACCCGGACGGCCGCAACCGCGTGAACGTTAATCTGTTCAGCGGCGACGTCTACGTGACCGACTTCGCTTCGGTGCCGCCGTTCGGCAACATCCGCAGCGAGAAGCTGGACGACGTGTTCGCCAAGTGGCGGGAACATCCGATGCAGCAAGCGATTAATTGCCATTGTCCCGCGGCGGGATGCTGCGGCCCGAACCTGCTCGTTCAGGACATGTACTACCGGGATGTCGACTTTACGACAAGGCGCGCAATCCCTTAACGATAAAGTCGCAACGATTCGGTCGGAGATCATGAGGAGGAGTACGTTCACTTGGAACTCGAATGGGATTTGATTTTCTGGAACGTCGTTCTCGTATTGTTCTTAGTTTTCCTTAACGGATTTTTCGTCGCTTCCGAATTCGCTCTAGTCAAGGTCCGGCAAAGCCGGCTGACGCAGCTCAGCAAGGAAGGCAACGTACGCGCGAAATACGCCCTGAAGGTCAACCAGCGGCTGGACGCCTATCTGTCGGCGACTCAATTGGGCATTACGTTGGCCTCGCTCGGCTTGGGCTGGGTCGGGGAGCCGGCGATCGCCGATCTGATCATCGCGCCGCTGCTCCACGAGTTCGGCGTAACGGACGAAACATTAATCCATACGATCGCGTTCGCGGTCGCATTCTGCATCATTACGTTTTTGCACATCGTCCTCGGGGAGCTCGCCCCCAAGTCGCTGGCGATTCAGCGTTCCGTAGGCGTATCGCTCTGGTTGAGCTGGCCGCTGCTCATGTTTTACCGGCTGTTCCTTCCGTTCATCTGGCTGCTGAACGGCGCGGCGAACCGGCTGCTGAAGCTGGTCGGCGTCGAGCCGGCCAGCGAGCACGACGCTGCCCATACCGAAGAGGAAATCCGCATCCTGATGGATGAGAGCGCCAAGAGCGGCATCATCGACAAAGACGAGATGACGCTGTTCGACAACGTCTTCGAATTCGCGGACCGGGTCGCGCGCGAGGTCATGCTTCCAAGAACGGACATGGACTGCCTGTTCACGAACGTGTCTTACGCGGACAACATGAAGGTGGTTTACTCGACGAAGCATACCCGTTATCCGGTCGGGGTCGAGGATAAGGACCAGATCGTAGGCTTCGTGCACATTACCGATGTGCTCACCGCCGATCCGGACGAGGAGCACAATCTCAAAGAGTTTCTGCGGCCGATCCTGAGCGTGCCGGAATCGATGGAAATCAGCAAGGTGCTGAAGCTGATGCAGCGCCGCAAATCCCAAGTTGCCATCGTCATCGACGAATACGGCGGAACCGCGGGCATGCTGACCGCCGAGACGATCTTGGAGGAGCTTGTCGGAGAGCTTCAGGACGAGTTCGACGACGAGCTGCCGAACGTCGTGGTCAAGGGGGAATTAACTTCCGTGGACGGGCGTATGTTGATAGAAGACGTGAACGATCTGCTCGGACTCGAGATCGAAGACGACGAAGTGGATTCGATCGGCGGCTGGCTGTTCAACCATCTGGAAGGCACCATTTCCAAAGGACAGAAGATCATCCACGAAGGCTACGTGTTCGAGATTGCCCAGACGGAACGGCTTCGCGTGCAGCGGGTACATATCTACAAAAACAAAATAGCGCTGGTGGACGCGCCGGATAAACCGTCGCGATCGAACCAAGACAGTCAGTAACGGCGGGGAAGCCCGGGAAGAGGGGAAAGGCCGTGCCGATTCGAATCATTGTGCTGATGGTTTCATCGCTCCTATTTTTGTATTTGCTGTTCACAGTGGGGGCCCCGTTCCTGCTTGCACTCGTCGTGGCCATCTTTCTTGAGCCGCTTACGCTTCTGTTCATGAACAAGGCGAGGATGAATCGGCTGGCCGCCACGACCATCTCGAGCACGCTGTTCACCGTCGTCCTGCTGGGCTTGCTGGGTTTGCTGGGGATGAAGCTGGTCAGCGAGCTCCGGGCGTTCCTGGACAAAATGCCGAGCATGCTGGAGAATGCCAATACCTACATACGAAGCTTGATCGAGAAGGCTCAGACGTATTCGAACAACGGAGCCGCGCCGCTGCCGGATCAGCTGGAAGACTGGGTGTCCAACATCACGGCCGCTCTCAGCCAGCTGTCCACGAAGCTGTCCGGAGTTCTGTTCAGCTTCGCGTCGGGCATCCCGGATTTCTTCATTTTCTTCATCGTGTTCCTGGTCGCGGTCTATTTATTCTCGCTGAGCTTGCCGACGATGAGAAGCTCGTTCCTGTCCCTGTTCGAAGAGAAATCGAAGCTTCAGGTTGAGGAAGTGCTGGCCAGCCTGCGCAGATCGGTGTTCGGCTTCCTGCGCGCGCAGCTGCTGCTCAGCGTCATTACCTACATTCTGTCGTTCACCGGTCTGCTCATTATCGGAACGGGCTATCCGCTTGCGATCGCGCTCGTCATCGTCATCGTGGACATTCTTCCCGTGCTCGGCGTAGGTTCGGCCCTCGTGCCGTGGGCGGCGTTCCAGATCGCCACCGGAGAAATGTATACCGGAATCGGCCTGATTTTGCTGTTCCTCGTCATTACGGTGGTGCGCCGGATCGTCGAGCCGAAAATTCTCGGAGACGCGGTCGGGATCGGCGCGTTGTCGGCCTTGATCAGCCTGTATGTCGGCTACGAGCTCGTCGGCATCGTCGGCGTGTTCCTCGGCCCGATCGTCGTGATCGTGTTCATGGCGATGCGCAAGGCGGGGCTGTTCGACTTTAAAATCAAATTTCAGTAACAGGGCGGCGCTGGGGCTGTTCCATATGTAGGGACGTGCCAGATTATCGATGAAAAAAGAAGGGCATCTATCTCCTGGAGATTGCCTCATACGGTCCTGAAATCACATTGCAACGGGTTTACCCATTCAGATTTCAGGATCGTATAGCATCGGAAGGAGATAGATGCCCATTACCATACATCCATCGATAATCGTTCGGTACGGTTCTTTTTACTTATGGGCCAGCCCCTTATAATCAATAGATTTTTTTCTGTTCGCGATCCGCCTTCAAAATTTCGACCGCCTCCCTGAATCTAAGCGAGTGCACGATTTCCCGTTCCCGCAAAAACTTCAACGAATCCTGAATGTCGACGTCGTCCGTATAATCGATCAACCACTGATAGGTCGCCCGCGCCTTCTCCTCCGCGGCGATATCCTCGTACAGGTCGGCGATGGGATCGCCTTTGGCGCCTATGTAGGCGGCGGTCCACGGCACTCCCGCGGCGTTGTTGTAGAACATCGCTCCGTCGTGATTAACGAAATGCGGGCCTAAACCGGCCGCTTCGAGCTGCTCCGGAGTAGCGTCTTTGGTCAGCTTGTAGATCATCGTGGCGATCATCTCGAGGTGCGCGAATTCCTCGGTGCCTATATCCGTCAGCAAACCGATGACTTTGTCCGGAATCGTATACCGTTGATTCAAGTACCGCAGCGCCGCGGACAGCTCGCCGTCGGCTCCGCCGTACTGCTCGACCAGGTAACGCGCCATTCGGGGATCGCACTTGCTGACCCTGACGGGATATTGCAGTTTTTTTTCATAAATCCACATGCTTCAGTCTCCTCCTCCCTATACTTGCCACGGCCACGGGGTGTCGTTCCACTGCCAAGGGAACCGGCTGTAGCTGAGACCGAATTGCAGAAGCGGACCGTATTTCATCTCGAAATCATGCGCGATCTGGCGCCGTCTCTGGGAGAGCTGGTTAAACTGCTGAACGGCCTGCATGTCGTTGGGGTGAGTGTCCAAATACAGAGTCAGTTCGACTAACGCGAAATCCGTCTTTTGAAGCTCCAGCAGCTCCCGGCGGTAGGCATCGTCGCCTCTGACGCTCGGCTCAGGCGCTTTATCCTCTCCGTCCCGGTAGTCTCGCGCATTGCGGTCGTTTCGGACGTATCTGTCGTTCCAGTCGTCCCGGTCCCTGCGTTCGTCGCGGTCGAACCGTTCAGGCATTGCCTTTCCCTCCCTTCGTCGTGCGGCGCGGCGAATAATCGCTGTAGAGAGCGGGCCACAGGGTGCCTCGCCGCAACGCCTCGTCTAGCGGAAACTGGGGCAAATTCATAGGCTGAAATGAAATATATTGGTTGGGCGGAACGACATACCACTTTACTCGAATAGGCGGACAGGGGTCGTTCGCTCCGACATAAGGCTTCCAACTTCGCCATTGGGAATCGTTCATCCGGCGGTACCTCCTTCGTTGTTCGTCGATCGCAGCGCGACAGCCGAAAATATCCGCTAATATCCTATGCCCAAAGTCTCGTACTTCTGACGCGATTTCGAATCTTTTTTCGCAGGGCTCGTCTTCTGACGACAATCCATCGCAAATACAAAAAAGGAGTAACTTTCCATTCGTAATTGCGTATTACTTAGTGTACGGCCACTAAGAAGGACCGGAAGGAGGTGCAAGGCATCTTGGAAACGTTCATGATCGTGCTGTTCGGAATAGGCGTCGGATATGCGGTGTTGTCGGCTTTCGTCGGAGACTTGTTCAGCTTGGACGTTCATACGGGGGAGCTTCCCTTTCTGTCGCCGACCGTTATCGCGACTTTCCTGACCGTGTTCGGAGGAGTCGGATACATGCTGCTTCATAACACGGACTGGTCGGCGCTGCCGGTAGCCGGTTTGTCGCTCTTGATCGCGCTCGGCGTTTCCTCGGTCGTGCTGTTTCTGGTCGTAATCCCCTTGCAGGCGGCGCAAAAAGGGAGCGCAAGGTCCGCGAAGCAGATGATCGGATCGCTTGCGGAAGTCGCCACGTCCATCGAAGGCTCGAGG
>NZ_JBEPYQ010000113.1:0-21452 GCF_041641335.1 Cohnella sp.
CTCTTTAAGTCCCCATTCCTTCAGCTGCCCGGCGGCAAAGCTTGCTTGATAACGTCTGTTGGTAATCACAAGCTCACTTTTACTGCCGATCATTTTATTCAACTGATTCGCTTCAACAACTGCGCCGACTTGGCCATCCGCAATCGTAATACCTGACGAAATATCATTCGGCGTTATCAAATCGTTTGGTGCCGATGGTACCGATGGTGTCGATGGTGTCGCTGTTGAAGGTTGTGACGGTGACGGCCCCGTGCTAACGGCGGAGTCCTTAAATACCGCTTTCGCCGTAACGTTATTCGCTGGCATTGTGAACGTTGCCGTTCCGCTGGTATTGCTGCCGTTTGTAAATGTCACGTCCGGGTTAATGTCCCATCTGACAAATGTCTTTCCGACAGGGATTGTTGCTGTGATCTGGACCGGTTCGCCCAGGTTATAATTGCCGCTTCCTGTTCCGTTAACAACCGTCACGGTATAGGAAGAGCTTTGTTGTCCTACCAGCTTGAGATTGCCCCAATTGAGGCTTGAGTTATAACTATTGGCATCGGGATCGCTCCAAGTGACTTGCGGTCTGCTGGCAGCAGGAGGCGGATCATTGATTTGAATATCAAAACCGACAACCCTATCCTCTGCCGGAGCGGCGGCTGCACGCCATGGGAGTTTCATTTCCACAAGATAGCCATAGCTTGTGCGCTCAGCAAAGGAATAACCCTCTCCCGAATCGATGCCCCAGCCTGTTACATTTGTTTTTTGAGAGGTTCCGCCATCGGCATCCACACGGTACTGGTTGCCCTCCGTTCCGCTATAGCTTCCCCTAAAGTTGGTTTCGCTTAGAAACACCTCAACGGAGTCCCTCTCCCACGCATTTGCCGAGCTAACATCAATCTGATTGTCGGTTACCTCTACACGAACGTAGATGTTTTGCTCATCCCACAGAACTTTAACTTTTCCTGTTGCATTCGCTTTACCCACGGCTTGTTTGTTCGCGTTGATAACCGGAGCTGTTGCCCAAGCCGTATCGTTCGTGCCCAGATCAGGCGTACCATACACAGCGTTAGCTGTCGGGGGCACATACACTTCCGGAAGCTCCGTGTTTTCTAAAAATTTTGCCGGATCCAATATGGCCTGGAAAGCCGGTTTTGACTGAAGTTTGTTATCAAAGTGCAATGGCGAAGCATCGCCGTTGTTGCCGCCGCGCCAACTGCTTGAATCTTCTCTGCCCCACAGTGTCACACGCTCAATGATATCCGCATTTTTCTTGTACAGTTCGAATAGCTGCGCGTATAGAATAGCTTGGGTTTTCTTCTCCGCGTCGGTAGCCGTCTTTGTTGTGCCGGCATTTCCTGCCGGAATGTCCAGCTCAGACACGCTAATCTTAACGCCAAGTGTTCTGTATAGATCAATCGCTGTAGTTACGTTATCAATAAGAGAGCTGCTCTCACCGGTCCAGTAGTGCGCCTGCATACCGATCCCTTCGATAAGCAAACGATCCTGATCCGTATTCCGAACATCCTCTTTCCAACGGTCGTTATATTTTTTAACCAAATTATAGATTTGCTGACGATTTGGAGAGAGATGTTCATTGAAATCGTTGTAATACAAGGTAGCTCCCGGATCGGCCAGACGGGCGAATACAAACGCGTCGTAGAAGTAATCGTCGCCTTCTTCGCCTTTAGCTGTATCCGCTCCATTTGCATAGGCTTGCTTCCATGGAGAATTCGATCCGCCTGAAACGGCTTCGTTAACCACATCCCAGGAAATGACTTTGCCTTTGTAATGCCCTGCGACGGTATGGATATACTCTTCCAGATTCGCCTTCGCTTCCGCACGGGTAAGCGGTTGGCCGGAAGCATTTCTCGTCAGCCAGGTCGGCGACTGGGCATGCCATACCAGTGTATGTCCGTGAACTTTAATCTGGTTAGCGAGTGCCCAATCTACCAATTTGTCCGCATTTTCGAAGTTATACTCCCTGTTATTATTCACCAAACTCTCCGGCTTCATCGCATTCTCTGCCGATACCGCATTGTAATGATGCTTATACATGTCGAGAGTTCCGGTATTATTCAAGGTTCCAGGCTCCATGATATTACCGAACAGGAAGTCATCTTCGTAGGCTTCATAGAGCGAAGGCAATCCGCTCTGCCACTCCGGCGGTACAATTGGAACAGGCACTCTTAAAACCTCCAACTTAACATCGTCAATATAATACTTGAGCCCTGTTTGTCCGGCGGCATTGATAAATGCTATTCTTTTGACTTTCTCGTGGTTTTCCGGAACCTCAAAGTCAAACGAAATTCCGGTCCATTGCCCGCGTGTCAGATTAAATCTTTGGCTAAATATACCCCCCCATGAATCAGAACCGTTTGTAGTCGAATCCACGCGTATTCCGATTGCTGGAGTTCCCGTTTCCGGGCCTGCGGCATAAACCTTCGCAGTAAAGCGATATTTACCTGTAGGTTGCATACCCGGCGCTTCAAGCTTATCGTTGTTGAGGACAACACCGGCGTAGTCTTGCGAAGACGACGGCGAGTCAACCAACAGGCTGCGTGTGCCGTTAGACGCAACATCGGTAGAGACCGCCACATCCGCAACGTCGCCGTCTTTTACGAAGGTGTCCTCATAATCCTCGAAATCTTCGTAGAACAGTACGTTGTTATTCCCACTGTCGGTTTCTTCAATAGTGACGGTAATATCATCAATATAGAAGTCTTTATTGGCTTCCTGTAATTGAATCTGCAACCTGACAAAGTCCTTGCCGTTTTCATTGATGATCTCGTTGATGCTTTTAGTCATCGTTAGTTCAAAGCTGTCGCCTGCGGCAACCGCCCTATTTACCAACCACGCATAGTATTGACCTGAGTCGGTCTTGTCTCCCGTAGCTTGCAGGATGGCGTTGCTTGTGGAAACACCGGCGGGAAGGTGACCTTTGACCGTAATCGTATATTTCTCATCAAGATCGGTAAAGAGAGAACCTTTTATATCCACTCCGAAGTAGTTCTGCGTTCTTCCAGTCACTAAGAGCGATTTCTTGCCGTTATCGCCGTCTTTAATGGTAACGGTGGGTGAACCATTGATCTGTAAACCATCAAACGCGGTAACAACGGTATCTCCAGCTTCACCTTTAATAGCGCTATCATTCTGCATATCGTATACAACAGTGATTTTCGGCTCTCCAGAGCCCTTGGACTGAGCGTACATCCATTCGAATACGTCAGAATAATCCTCATTCCAATTCCCTAATTTCGCAGATTGGGCGGTTGGCTTAATGTTCCAAGAATTGGAGGGCTCATCGATTTTGTTATACAAAACCGCGGCTTCTACTTCATGCCCGACATAGTCCTGAAGAGGCTCCGCCGATTTGGGCCATTGATCGTAGGGCCATACAAACGCGTCATTCGTGTTTTTGAACAGCGTGACCCTTGCGTTGTCATAAGACGGCATGGCGGTGCTTACGAAACTATTGAGATTATTAACATAATTGTTATTGGTGCCGGTATTATACTCATTGACAAACATCCAATAAGCCAGTTGAGCGTTAGCTTCCGCATTAGTCACTGTGGGAAATCCCGAAACCGGAGCCATTGGCATGGCAGCCGCGAACAATCCGGGTATTTCGTTGATTAATCTATTCGTGTACTGGCCGCCCCAAGAGAAGCCCGCCGCATAAATACGGTTCGGATCTACCCATCCTTCTTCGACCCATTCGTCAATATATTTCTTGACAGTGGCCGGTGCCGGAACGGATGTGCCTGTATACCGGAGCGCCAGGATATGGCTGGCGTACTTTTCGGGGTTTTTCTCTATTCGTTGCATCAGGGCAATCGCGCCATTTGCTGATTTTAGCGGTGAAAAAAGATCAAGAGCAGGGTTTTCGCCTCCACGCGACATGCCATGGGTGTATACGTAAAGTGGAAGTCCCTTTTGCGGATTGCCACTCGCGTCCTTGTGAAGGTAGCGTGTGTAACCTAGACTTGCACCGTCTATCACCGGACCGGCCTCAAACTGGTCTATGAGCGGGTTGACAACCTCTTTCTGGACAAATACCGCTTTAACAATGGCGCCTCCGCTAACCAAATTGAAACTTTGTGTAGCGATTACGCTGTAGTGTTGCGTTGTGGAGTTGGAATTAGCCAATGTCCCAATTCCGCCGCCTTGTGTCCATTCAAACTCGATGACAATGTAACGGCCCTTTTCGAGTCCCGCTTGATAATCCGGTGAGTTTCTAACCTCGCCTAGATAACCGAGCACTTTAGGCTCTACGTTTGCGTATATCCTTTTAATTTTGCGGGTTTCATTAAACGCCACATCGCTGCCCCTCATGTTCTTGCCTGTAACGGAGAACATGGACTGATCGAGCTCGGAACTGTGGATTGCCTCACCTTCGCCTAAGTCAATAATAACAGCCGTGGTGAATTCACCGGTGGCAAAATTATCGTTCCAAACGGTGAAGTCAAAAACCGAAGCGCTTGGATCCGGTTTAAATGTTACGTGTATTTCTTGTTCGGAAGTGACTACGTCGGTAAAAGTATAGCTGTTGCCGGTAACCGATTCCGTCTGCCCGTTCACCGTCAGTTCATCAACGATATAATTGAGCGCCGGGAAGAAGACAAATTCCTGACTGCTCCCTGCTCCAACTCTAACCAAACCGGAAGGCGCAATCGTACCGTTGTCGCCTGACGAGGCTTTAATTAAATGCCTGACGACTCCCTCGCCGCCAATTAACTTCAGACTGTCCGTAAAACCCGAGTGGCTGCTATAGCCTCTGTCAGGTTCGCCGTACCAAGATACGACCTCGTATCGGTCGTTCCCTGCCGCTGTGGAATTGTTCATCCCGATTTCAAATGTAATCAGAGCATCGCTGGCGAACGTAAGTTCCCGCTTTGGAATCTTCATTTCAACGATATATCCTGTTTCGGTTATTTCTGTCCATGAATCCCTACCGCTGGCGGTTTGTCCGGATAGAGAACCCCCGGCGTTTATACGCCACTGATTAGCTCCGTTTGCTCCCGGTCCGACGAAGAGCTCGACACTGTCGTACATATGATGATTGCTGGCGACTGAGCTTCCATACACATCCTCGTCTGTGACAACAACGCGCACGTACAGAAAATCTTCATCCCATAGCACTCTGCCCTCGCCGGTGGCGTGCGAGCGCAGGTCGCCGGGAATGGTGCTTTGGTCTACGGAAAGGAGCATCGTCGTATCCCATAATCCGTCATTAACACCTAACTTAGGCGTACCAAAGCTGGCGGTCGCTTGCGTTGCTGACAGCGTGCTTACAGAAGCGTCGTTTATCCCGAATGCTTCGTCGGCGATTTCGCTGTTGCCCAGGTTGGCGGCAGCGCCGGTAGGCGCCGGTGTTAACAGCATTACCAAGCAACAGAGAAACGCGAGCATTCTGTTGATTGGCTTTGACATTGGCTTTGACTGTGACATCGGTTAAATTTCCCTCCATTTCTTAGATCGGGCGCTTACGTTGCCACTACTCTTTAACGCTTCCGAGCTGCAATCCCGAAACAAAATGCCGCTGCAGGAACGGATACATCTATGTTAGCGCTTTCTTGAATACGGTTACAATTCACAGATTAAATGTGTATCTCCATCAAAAATCGGTTTCTGGCAGCGATTGGTTTCTCCAGGCCTCACCGATCAAGGCGCGATATTCCGCCGGTTTCCTGTCGGTACGCCGTTTTGCAACGAGTTCGGTTGAAGCGACGCCGACTGGCTCAGGATGTCCTGCCAGAAGCGCTCCACCAGAAGAGGCAACTGATGCTCCCATCTTCTCCGGTAATCCTGATGTGAATGGGCAACAGCAGGCCGAGACGCTAAGTCATGTAGTTGCTGCATGCCAGACCGTAAAGAGGCGGCCGCCGTACGTAAAATTGCTCAAACGCAGAAAAAAACCTCAGCCTCCTGTGGAACCGAAGGAGACTGAGGTTTTCCCGAAGCTACTTATTGCAGAGTCAGACGAACATCGTCCATGTGCAGCGTCGTACCGCCGGGTGAGTCGACATAGAAGCCGACGTCGACGACTCCGGAAGTGACATAGATGTTATCGATGCGGATCGTCTTCCATACGCCGTCGTTAGAAATATTGTAATACTGCGCGCTGCCGCCGTGATTGGAAATTTCGGCGCGCGCCGTCGTCGGAGCGGTATTGCTCAGCCGTACTCGCGCTTCGAATCTGTAGTTCGCATTGTTGACGGGGACGGCCACCTCTTGATGAATGCTTTGCTTGTATGCCCCGGGAGCGTAGAAATACGCTCGCTGCCACCCGGTCGAAGGCGCTTCCGGCGGATTCGTTCCTTTGCCGCTGTCGATGCCGTAGGCAAGCGCCTGTCCTCCGGGATGCCACTCGGTCCAGTTGCTATTAAATGCCGTATTCCGCTCGAAGCCGGGATTGTCGAGCATATTCGTCTCCGAAGCGGCTGGAACCGTAGCCGTGGGCGAGACCAATATGCGATCCAGATTGACGCCGCCCGTATCTCCCGTATCGTACTTGACCGCTACGATGTTCGTACCTGCGTTCAAGCTGACCGTTTCCTTCTTGTCCTGCCAGACGTTCCAATTCACGGACGGGCTGGGCAAGCTGAGCTGACTGTCCTTTACGCCGTTGGCGAATAGGCTGACCGTCTTCGTCGAGCCCGAGCCGTTGGCATACCTTAGCGCGACCTCGTAGCTGCCGGCGCTCGGAACTTCCACCTGGAATTCGGCCGAAGCCCCCGACGAACCGAAGCCGTCTACGAATGCCGAGCCCGAGTAGAACCAATGGTCCTCGTTCGTAGAGGCGCCGCCGGACAGCTTGGCGCTCTCCGCCTCGTACTTGGCCTGGATCGGGTTGAATGGCACCTCGATATAATCCAGGTTCACGTTGCCGGTATCCCCGCTGCCGGCATCGTACTTGTACGTAATCGCATTGCGCCCCGCCATGAGAGGCAGCGTCTCCGTCTGCGTCGCCCACGTATCCCAATTCGCCAGATGACCGAGCGACGTCGTCTTCACGCGCGCTCCGTTGACGAAAATACCGATCGTCTTGGCCGATCCGGTCCCGTTGGCATAGCGGAGGGCCACCTCGTAGTCTCCGCCCGTGCGAACGTCCGCGTAGAACGTTGCCGCCGCTCCGGAAGCATCCAAGCCGTCTACGAACCCGCTGCCGGCATAACCGGAATGGTTCGTATTGACGCCGGCCATCGTACCCGTTGTGTCCCCGGACAAGGATGCCTCCTCCGCCTCGTATGGATAGGCAGTCGACGCGACGCTTCCGTTGCCGGTCACGACGATATTCTTGGCCGAGCCCGCTGCCGCAGCCACCTTGACGTAGGTGACCAGACCATACACGTCTCTGCCCGTACTCCAGCCTTCTCCTCCTGCAGCTTTCAACGCGTTCAGATCGGCGTAGGAGCTCAGCGCGCTGCCGTTCAGCGTCGCACCTGTGCTGGCTTTGCCGTGAAGCTTCACCAGATAGTAATCGACGTCCGGCACATACGTTCCCGATTTCGCTCCGACGGAGAACGAGTATCCGCTTCCGCCGTTGTCTTGAGCGGTCAACGTCTGCTCGAAGGTCGCTCCGCCTTCGTAATCGTACGTCGTGCCGTCATCCTCGTAATAAGCGAAAGAGGTTGCCGTCGAGGAAGGGAATACGTCGACGTTGACCGTATCGACGACCCGTTGACCGACGTAATCCTGCGCTTGCTGCGACGGGATGATCGCTCCCTGCTTGATAAACACCGGGATGTCCGTCCAGCTCTCGGAGTTCAGCGGATAGTGGATCGTCTGTCCTCCCGTGTAAGTGACGCCCCGGAAGTAGTCGGTCCATGTCCCCGCCGGCAAATAAATCGCCTTGCTCTTCTGCTGCTTGTCGACGACCGGAGCGGCCATGAGCCAGTCCCCGAACATCCAGGCGTCCGTTCGATTCGCGACGTTGGCATCCGCCGGATAATCGAACGCGAGCGGCCGGACCAGCCCGACTCCGTTCTCGTACGCCTTCCGCTCATAGGCGTACAGATAAGGCAGGAGGGAGTAGCGGAATTGAATGGCGCTCTTGCTGACTTCCTCCGCGGTCGACCCGTAATACCAAGGCTGCCGCTGCTGGTTGTAGTTGCCGTGCACCCGGAACACCGGGGTCATCGCCGCGAACTGCAGCCATCTGGCGTACAGCTCCGGCGTCGGATTGCCGATCGTTCCATTCTCTTGGTTGAAGCCGCCGGCATCCATTCCCCACTTGGCCTGCCCCAGATTGACCGAGCTCAGCATGACGGCGCGCTGCTCCTTCATCCCCGCAGCCCAAGAGACGTGCTCGCCCTTCTGAAACTGAATGCCGATGTCTCCCGACCACAGCGTCGTCGCGTAGCGTTGAGCGCCCGGATAGTACGTGCGGGCCGTCTGCCATACCCGGAGCGCGTCGTCGGTGTACGCCCGCTGGCCTTCGTAGAACGCCTGCGACCAATGGCCGGTCATGAAGTTCCCGAACCAATATTGCGCCATGCCCGAAGAGACTTTGTCCGTCTCGTCGTTCCACCATCCGACGATGCCTTTGTCGAGCGCGTCCTCGGAGTTCTGCCACAGCCACGTTCGGGCGCTCGAATGGTAAGGATCGACGCTGCGAACCGTAACGGGAATAAAATAGTCCGTATACTCGGAATGCCCCGGATACCAGTAACCGCCCGCTTGCGCGTCATAGTACTGATCCGTCCGGTTGTTGCCGAAATCCAGCGTAACGACGCGCGGCTTCGTAATGCCGATCAGCTTGATCCCTTTGGCGTCCATGTCGCTCTTGAGCGCATTCGTGGACGCGTCGGGGAAATTCCCCGTATTCCACTTAAACTCCCCGTAATGATTCTCGCCGTACTTTTTCCAATCGTAATCCAGCGCGTAACCGTCTATGGGTATATTTTTCGCCCGGTAGTGCTCGACCATCTCCTCCAACTCGTCCTGATCGATGCCCCACTCGAAATTGCTGAATCCGAGCGACCACTTCGGCATGAGCGGAGCCGCTCCGCTGATCTTCGCATATGCGCCCATGATCTGATAGGGATCTCCCAGCATGATATAGTACTCCACGTTCGATTTGGAGTAGCGTCGTCCTTCCGTAGGCGTTCCTCCATAGTAAAATTCCAGCTGTCCTGTAGTCGAGTTCGTGTACGGATACCCGCCGTCGCTGTCGACCAGAACGCCGTAGCCGGCCGTCGACCAGATGAACGGGCCTCCCGCGTCGCCCTGCTCTCCGGCATGGGCCGCATGATCGCTATCGTTCCGCAAAATGTCGCCCTCGCCGTCGAAGGCGTTATAGCTGCGAATTCCGTACATATTGTGCCCCGTCGAATGCTGGAACCTTACTCCGTCGTAGAAGACGCCGCTTCCGGACGGCTCCCATAGCAGCGTTGTTCCGTCGGCTTTCTTGACCGTCATCCTTGCCGGAGTTTTGGCGATCTCGATTCTCATCTCGGAGGTCGTGATCACAATCGGATCTCCCGACGTATCGATCGTCGCCCCTACCGCGCTCCACGTCCTGTTCGGATCGATCATCGGCGTACTGGCGCTCGAAGCGACGCCGTTCGGCCGGTAATTCACTTTCAGAATGTTGAGGTCCGCCGCCAATATTTCCAGAATGTCGTCGTTCGGCTCGGCGCCGTTGTCGATGGTCAGCGTGAGCGCGTCTCCCGTTACGGACGCGCCGATCACATTGCCCAGAGCGCTGACGTACGCGCTTGTCTTCGCCGGCGGATAGACGGCCATAACCGACAATACCAAGCTGAACATCAGCGTAAAGAGAAACCCATTCCTAAACTTCTTTCCGATCATTTTTCGGATCATCAGAACATACCCACCTCTCCTATTGGATGAACTCTCGCCATTCGGATCGTGACGCGGGCTTCGTTATTCCTGATTCCTGATTCCTGTTTCCTATTCCTTGATCGTCATGTTGTCCAGATTGATGCCTAGCGAATTGCCGTGATCGTACTGCAGCCAAATCTCGTTATGCCCGGCATTCAGAGTGAGGGTCGCCGTCGCCGTCCCCCAAGTATCCCAGTTCGCCGTCGCGGGCATCGAGAGCGTCTGAATGTTCGCGCCGTTCACGTAGATTTGCCTGGAAGCCGTGCCGGCCGCGGAGCTGTATTTGAAGTCGACATCATAGGAGCCGGCCGCATCCACGTACACATCGAACAGTACCGCATCCCCTGTGCTGGCGAATCCGTCTACGAATCCGGTTCCGATATAGCCCGTATGGTTCGTATTCGTAGACACGTTTACCTGCGTCGCGTATTCGGCTTCGTACTCCGACTTGTGGACGCCGTTCAACACGACGGTGCGGGTGGACCCGCCGGAAGCGACTTTCACGTAAACGAATTTCTCCGAAGCGCTGTAATACCAGCCTTGCGAGCTGGAATTCAGCGCGCTCAAGCTGCCGTACTCGGTAAGCCCGGAGCCTCCGACCGTGACGGAAGACGGCTTCGTCGTGTATACCTGCAGCGTACTCGCGGTGCTGATCGCCGGAAGCGTCACGGTGACCCGGTTCAAGTCGTACTCCTCGTCGGAGACGATCGTCTTGACGGAGCCGCCGATGTCGTCGTTCCAATCATAGGACGTGCTGCCGTCGGGGTATACCCGGAAGGTCAGGTTCGTATAGCTGGTCAGACTGTTGCCGATCGTGCCTCCCAGCGCGTAGTTCGAATTGAGGTTCATCGGGATAATAGCTCCGGATTTCACGAATACCGGGATGCTGTCGACGTCCGCATAGTAGGAGATTTGCCGTTCGCCCGGTCTTGCGGCTCCGTAGAAGAAGTCGATCCATTCTCCTTCCGGAAGATAGATATCCTTGTTCGTGACGCCTTGATCCACGATCGGCGCTACGAGCAGGTTATCCCCGAACAAATACTGATATTGATAATTCGGATCGTAAGAGTTCGCATCGTCCGGATATTCCAGGAACATCGCTCTCATGAGCGGCACGCCGGTGGCGCTCGTCTTCGTCGCTTCGCTGTAGATATAAGGAAGCAGGTTCATCCGGATGTTCATATACTTGGCGAAGTGACTGATGACCGTGCCGTCCCCGCTCCGCGTCTGCACGTTCCACGGCGTTCTCTCCTCGTTGACCGGCGGGTTGGATTTCTCCGAGTGAATCTGGACGACCGGCGCGAATACGGCCATTTCCACCGAACGCTTGTACAGCTCCGAGGAAGGGAACGTTCCCGTAAAGCCGCCGAGGTCCCAGCTCCAATAAGGGACGCCGGACATATTCGCGGTCAAGCCCGCCAGAATCGACTGCTTGATCGTGCCGAAGGTCGACTCCTGATCGCCCGCCCAGAACGCCGGGTACGCGCCGACGCCCGTCGTGCCGGCCCGGCTGAACGAGATCGTCTCCCCGCGCTTGGACTTGGCGTAGTCGTAATAAGCGCCGATATACAGATTCGGATACAGATTCCGCATCTCGTCGCCTTTCTTGCCGTTGGAGAACGTCGTATTTTTGCCCCATACCAGCTCCCCGCCGTCCGTCTTGAAGCCGTCGATGCCGATGTCGTCGAACAGGTAGGCGCGCTTCGACATCCACCAATTCACGGCCGCGGAGTTCGTGAAATCCAGAATCGGGCTGCTTCCGAACCAGCCGTCCGGGGTTTTGTACGCGCCGCCGAACCCGTCTCCTACCGCGTAGCCTTGCGAGATCATATAGGCCTCGTCGTTATCCTTCTGCGCGTACGGAGAGCCCGTATGCTTGATTGCCGGCGTCTGCCAGAGCAGCACCTTCAACCCGGCGGCGTGAATGTCGTCGACCATCCCTTCCGGGTCAGGCCATTTGGCGCCATAGGTGAAATCGCTCGAGGAGAAAGCGTCGCTGCCGGCCTTCGGCGTGTAGGTGGAATCGTTCCAAATATAGAACGTCTCCTCGTCGCTCCACTGCTCCAGCACGAGAGTCGTCGCCGGAATGTTATACGCGCTCAGATTGCTCAGCACGCCGTCGACTTCCGACTGACGGTCCCATTCGTTGGCGGACAGCCACAGGCCGAAGCCCCATTTGGGCATCAGCGTCGGCTTGGCCGTCGTATCGGTATAATTGTCGATAACGTCCTTCAGATCGTCTCCGGAATAAAAATAGTAATCGAGCATCGAGTTCGCGCTTCCGCCCGTATCTACCGTGAATCCGTACATATCGGAGCGAACCGTCGCCATTTTGAACTTGGAGTAGTAGGTGCTGTTGGCGAGAATGCCGTAGCCTCTGGAGCTGATAAAGAAGGGGATCGCGAGGTAGGTTCTTTCGTTCTGGTTGAGGTATTGGTTGTAGATGTAGGTCTCGATGTCCTCTCCCCGCTTGTCGAAGTTGTCGTACCGTTCGCCGAAGCCGAAAAACTTCTCGTCGGACGGGGAGTAGAAATGGTCCTCGACCTTGTCGATAATGGCGTTGCCGTCCGTCAGCCACGCCATATTCCGGTTAATCGTGCTGTCGTACTGCCTCGTGATGAGCGTCGTCCCGTCCTCCTCGTAGACGCTTAGCTTGAAGGGGGACTTGTCCACTCTCAGCACGAGCTCGGACGTTGCCACCGTATAATACGCGCCGTGATCCGTCAGCGTATAATTGGACAGCCCGACATCGAAGCTGCCGGCGCCCGTCGGGGACAGCTGCAC
Organism: Cohnella sp.; assembly: GCF_041641335.1. NCBI lineage: Bacteria > Bacillati > Bacillota > Bacilli > Caryophanales > Paenibacillaceae > Cohnella > Cohnella sp. Next base: position 12,616 of record NZ_JBEPYQ010000113.1, read on the forward strand.
CCGGAACACGTCGTCCGCGGCGAACGAGATGTTCAGCTTGGGCGACAACGTTCCCGTATCCGGCACCGCGTCGAACACGACGCGGTCGGAGTTGTCCGTATAGCCGCTCACGCTGGCTACCGACTCCCAGCCCGTAACCGTGAACTCGAACGGACCTACCGTCTTCTGATTCGTGCCGTACTGGTCGGCGCGAACCGTATAGTTAATGACATCGCCTTTCGCGAAGCTGCCCAGCGCGACTTCCCAATACGTATCTCCGCCGCTGTTGTACTGCCATGAGCCGTTAATGACGGATTGGGGCACGCCGTTCTTCGTCCACGTGACCCAGACGGCTTGTCCGGGTTCGATCGGCCAAGTCTTGAGCTTGATATACACGTTTTCTCCCGCGACCGGGTCCTGCGGATAACGCTCCGTCACTTCCGCGACGTAACGGTCCTCCAGTCCGTACGGGCTGTGCCATACTCCATCGATCGCGAACGCACTCGGAACGGAAGACAAAAACAACAGCAAAGCCATCACCGGATAAGCAAGCCGCCTTCTGAACCTCATCAATCTGTTCGTCATCATTCTCGCTCCTCGCTAAAATGGATTGTAAGCTGCGGGTCTATCGATTACAGCTCTCCCAAGATGCCAAGCCCGGGCATCACCTCCTTTCATGGACCGGCTGCGCCGGCTTATTGTTGGCCCAACTCTATCGTGAAAACATAGTCGCCCTGTCCCGCACAGATAAGCGCCTCGCCCGTTCCGGCAAGCCAGCTTCCCGCGGACAGATCGCCCGCCGCATCCGCGCGCCGCCAGCTTTGCCCTTCCTCCGTCACCTTAACGGCTTGCCGCTCTAATCCCCGGAACAGGAGCGTTACCGGAGCATCGCCGCCTTGCACTTCGACCCGTGCCTCTACCGATGCGCCGTTCTTGGAGACGGTCAGGCCAACGGCGCAGCCCGATTCGTCCTTGAAGCGATAGACCAGACTGTCCGTCGCGTAGATCATCAAGGTTAGATTCGCATAGCGGTCTACCGCGTTTCCCACGTCGTCGGCCAGCTCGCGGGCAGCGCCGAGATTCAGCGGCACGACGGCGTTCTCCCTCAGATAGACCGGAATGTCCGACCATCCGGCTTCGACCGTATCCGTCCGCGGACCGACGACGATCTCCGAATCGAACAGCGACAGCCAACGACCCTGCGGAAAATAAACCTCGGTCTCCAGGGCGCCCTCCTGCGCCACGGGAGCGACGAGCAAGCTTTCTCCGAACAGGTATTGCGTCGTCAGCTCCGCGCATTTCTCATCGTCCGGGTAGGCGAGCAGCATCGCGCGCATCAGCGGATATCCCGTGGCTGCGCTCTTTTCGGCCTGCTCCCACACATACGGCAGCAGGTTCATGCGGATATCGGCGAACCGCTTGTACAGGGACAGAACCTCCGGTTGTCCCGTGCGTTCCGCGATGTTCCACGGCGTTCGGTCCATATTGAACTGACCCTTGCTCTCGGCGTGATACTGCATCACGGGGCAGAAAGCCGCCATCGCAGCCGAACGGACATACAGCTCAGCCGTCGGAATGTCTCCCGAGAATCCGCCCAGATCCCAGCCCCAGAACGGAATGCCCGACATGCCGCAGCTCAGCCCGGCGACGATCGTCGCGCGGAACGCCTCGAACGTCGACTTCTCGTCGCCCGCCCAGTGCAGCGGCATCGCCTGAGCTCCCGTATACCCTGCGCGGCTGAACGTAATCGCCCCTCCGGCCACATAACGGTCGGCGAATTGCTGGAACGCGGCGATGTAGCTGTTCGGATATTCGTTGCGCATCTCCGCGCCGCTCCGCCCGTCATGGAATTGCAGATCCGAGCCGTAGATGCACTCCCCGCCGTCCGTCTTGAAGCCGTCGATGCCGATATCCTCCAACAAATATTGACGCTTGCCGAGCCACCAGGCCGCGGCGTCCGGGTTCGTGAAGTCCGGCACCAAGCTGCCTCTGAACCATTCGTAATCCGGAATGCGGTACGGGCTGCCGTCCGCATGCCGCACCTCGTACGCCTGCTCCACCATGAACCGCTCGTCCTCGTCTCGCTGGACGTGGGCGATACCGTCCATGAACTTCATCACGGGAGCCTGCCACAGCAGAACGCGGATGCCCTGCCCGTGAATTCTCTCGACCAGCTTGCGCGGATCCGGCCATCTCCCCCAAGCCGGAAAACTAAAATCATCGTATGCGAATCGTTCCGAGCCCGACTTCGTCTCATACCCCGCATCGTTGAAAATGTAAAACGACGACTCGTCGCTCCACTGCTCCAGCACCATGACCGTGGACGGGATGGCGTGCTCCGCCGTTCGCGCCAGCTGTTCGTCCACTTCCCGCTCGCTGTCCCAGTTGTTGCTGGACATCCAGGGGCCGAACGCCCATTTCGGCGGCAGCTTCGGCTTGCCCGTCAATTCGGCGAACGTGCCGACGAGCTCGAGCGGCTTGCCGGAGAACAGCCAGTAATCGACGGCCTGCCGTTCCCGCTCCGCGTCCGCCTCGATCTGCATGAGATCCTCGCGAACGGTGCCGAACCGGAATACCGAATAGAGCGAGCTTTGCAGATAGAGGCCGTATCCGGCGGAGCTGTAGACGACGGGCACCGGAATATACGTCCGGAAGCCCTGGTCCTTATATTGGTTAAAGACATAATTGTCCAGTTCGCAGCCGCGGAATTCCATCCGGGCGAATCTCTCTCCCATGCCGTACAACCGCTCCCTGTCCTTCAGAGCGAAGTTGAGCCGCAGCTTGTAGACAGAACCCGTCCGATCGATCAACGCTTGGAAAGGCGCCGTTCCATCCTGCCCGTAGCTGGCCGATACCACATTGCCCTGCTCATCGAACGCCTTTACGGCGAACCGACCGCCGTCCACGCTCACCTCCGCGCTTCCGACGCGGCAGCTTCCTTCCGCCTTCCACTCCGGCGCGGCGAGGTTATCCCCGTCGATCAGTTCCAGCCGGAACGACACCGCTCCGCTCGGATGACTCCTCGCCTTCAGGCAAGGCGCCGGTCCCGACTCCGCCAGCGGCTCGAAACGAACCGCAGCGCCGCCCGATTCCGTCCCCGCAATCCCCGTCGCTCTGGACAGATTCGTCCAACGCAGCACCTCGAACGAATACCACTCCGACGCCTCCCCCGCGACGCCCGGATTACGAACGAACCGGTAGCGCACCTGTACCGTCTCCGCGAACGGCGCGAGCTCCGCTTCCCAATACTGTTCTCCGGTCTCGTTCTCCACCGCTTGCATGTTCAGCATGGTTGGCGCGCTTGCTCCCGCGACGACTTCCAGGACGATGTTGTCTTCCGGCCGGAATGGCGCGGAGAAAGTTCGGATGACTACGTTCTGCGCAACGGTGACAAGCCGGGGATAGCGTTCGTTGTTGCCCGCCTGATACGGACTTTCCCCGCCGACCGGCGCATGGATGAAGCGTATGCCCGCATTCCCCGCATTCCCCTCATTCTGAGCCTCTCCCGGGACGAAACCCGGCGATTTGATCGCAAGCTGGTCCTCGGCCCAAGCGAGGAAGGCGTTCGCTTCGCCTTCGGACTGAACTGCGGCCCGGTCGCGCAGCGTGCGGGCGCGGCCAACCGCCCCGACTTCGCCGTAGTAGCCGGCCAGCAGCCCCGCCTCCTCGGCCCCTTCGACCCGATCGGGGTCAAGACGTCCGAGCGCCTCCAGCATCGCGAGATCCCCGGCGCTGAGCAGACCGAACGGCACGGCCGCCGCCACGATGTCCGCCCATACCTCGTTCGATCCTTGGCGGCTGACGAAATGCTTGCCGTGCATGAACGAAGCGAACGTCGCCTCCCGAATATCCTTGCACAGCTTCTGCGCAGCGTCCGATCGATAGACGTTGCCTATCGATCTTAATGCGGCGTAATAGAGAGCAAGATTGCTCAGATAGACGTCCCGCTCCTCGTCCCACAGCCAATGCGAATCGGCCGCGCTCCAATTGTCGGCGATGCTTGCGACCGCCGCTTCGATCAGCTCGGAATGACGTTCGATCAACTCCCGTTCCCCGCCGCGGTTCACGTATTCCCCGGCGATCCACAGCCAATAAGCCTGCTCGCGAGGGGAGGAATCCGGACCGGCCGCTCGCTCCGCAACCTTTTCCAGCCATGGCCCGACCTCCCTCACGATCCCCCTCTTCATTCCGCCGAACCGGAGAAGCGCCCCGTCCCTGAGCGCGTCGTGCAGCACCTGTCTCGTCTTGTTCATCGGTTACTTGATTCCTCCCATCTGAAGTCCGGCCTTGAAGAAGCCTTGCGCGAACATGTAGAGCACGATGATCGGCAGCATCGAGATCAAACTGCCTGCCATCAAGGTGTTGTACTCGCTGCCGTACTGTCCGTTAAGCGAGCTCAGCGCCAGCGGCAAGGTCATCAATTCCCTGTCCGACAGCACGATCAACGGCCAGAAATAATCGTTCCACGCCCCCATGAACGTAACGATGCCAAGCGTCGCGATAATCGGCATCGACAGCGGCACGATAATGCGCAGGAAGATGTTCGGCTGGGAAGCCCCGTCGATAAACGCCGCGTCCAGGAAGTCGTTGTGGATCGTCTTGATGAACTGTCTGAGCATGAAAATGGCAAACGGATTAAACACGCTGGGCAGAAGTAACCCCGTAAACGAATTAAGCAGCTGGAATTCCTTCAGCACGAGGAACACCGGAATCATCGTCACCTGGCCGGGCACCATCATCGTCGCCAGGAACAGGGCAAACACGGCTTCACGGCCCTTGAATTCGATCTTGGCGAACACATAAGCGGCCATCAGCGCGGATACGAGCACGATTCCCGTGCTGGCTACCGAGATGAACAAGCTGTTGAAGATCGCCTTCGCGAACGGGAATACGGTGAAAATTTTGCTGTAGCCCTCGAACGAGATTTTCTCCGGAATCCATTCGATCGGAATGCTGATCAGGGCGCCCTTGCTCTTAAGCGACGTGCTAACCATCCAGAAAAAAGGAATGAGCGCGAACACGGCCAGTATGGACGCGAAAACATAGAACAGCAGAGGCTGAACGAACCGGCTACGAGTCATAATGCACCCACTTCCTCTGCAGCTTCATCTGTACGATGGTGAACGCGAAAATGATAACGAACAAAATCCAGGAGAACGACGAGGCGTACCCCATCTTGTAATATTTGAACGCGTATTTGTAGATTCGCTCGACCATCACCTGCGTGGAGCCGTACGGACCGGCGTCCTGCGTCATGATCATCACCTGCGGGAACAGCTGGAACGAGTTGATAATGCAGATGACGAGTACGAAAAAGAGCATCGGCGACAGCAGAGGCAGCGTAATTCTCGTGAAGCGGCTCCAGAAGTTCGCTCCGTCGATATTCGCCGCCTCGTAATACGTCGGGTTGATTCCCTGCAAGCCGCCCAGCATAATGAGCGCGAAGAAGCCCATGTCCTTCCAGATGCTGGCGAACACGATGCCCGGCATCGCCCACGTCCGGTCCTGCAGCCAGGCCGGGCCGTCGATGCCGACGAACCCGAGAATCGCGTTGATCGGACCGTAATCGTCGCTGAGCAGCCATTTCCAAATGAGCGCCGCGGCTACCCAGGAGGTGAGCACCGGGATGAAGAAGACGACCCGGTACAGGCCGATTGCCTTATACGTATTGTTCAGCAGCACGGCCGCCAGCACGGAAGCGACGAGTATAAGCGGAATGTACAGCACGATATAGTACATCGTGTTCTTGAGTACGCGCCAGAACTCCTCGCCCGCCAGGATCTCCTTGAAGTTGCCGAAGCCGAGGAAGTCGGGCGTTCCCGCCGCAAGGTTCCACGGATTGAGCCCGTTCCAGTCCGTGAAGCTGATGACGAGCGAGTAGAAAATCGGGATGACGCTGAACACGAGCAGCCCGATCGAGGACGGCAGCAGGAACAGGATGATCGTCAGCCATTTTCTCCGGTTTCGATGAGTGAGCATGAAGTCGAAGCACCTCGCGTTAAGAAGCGGCGGCTGCCAGGCCGCGGCCGTCCGTCTGAATCAGACCGAACGATCCGGCGGCAGCCGCGCCGTCTTAGAATATCGAACGCGTCTTACAGTTTGATTTTCTCGGTCAATTCCTTCTGCGCGTCGTCGAGCGCCTGCTGCGCGGTTTTCGCGCCTTCGGAGGCGGCGGTCAGATGAATGCCCAGAATGTCCGACATCTCTCCGAACTGCTCGATGACCGGCGGCGTGACGAGGTAGTCCAGGGAATCGAACACGGCTTGGCGGTTCGCCGGCGGCGTCATCGACAGGTAGGCTTCCAGCACGTCCGGATAGGTGACGGCCGGCAGCTCCCAGCCCGCGTCGACGCGGATTTTCGCCGCTTCCTTGCTCGAGCTGAGGAACTTGATCCATTCGAACGCCGCATTGGCGACTTTGCTGTCCTTGTTAATGACCAGTCCGTTGGAGAAAAAGTGCGTCGCTTTCTGCTTGTTGCCCGGCTCGACGGCGACGTCCCACTCGAACGTAATGTTCTGCATAAAGTCGGAGAACGCCCATACGCCGGTGACGATCATGCCGAGACGGCCGGCTTTGAACAGATCCCAATCCCCTACGCCGCTGAGCTGCGCCTGCGTCGGCATGACGTTCGTCGTGCGCACCCGGTCGACTAGCCTTTGCAGCGTTTCCACGTTTTCCGGCGTGTTGACGGTAAACGCGGTTTTGTCGGCGTTGAGCAGGCTGCCGTTGTTCTGCTGAACCAGCTTGTAAAATTCATGGAACTGAATCGGCTGGAACACGCCGAACGTGTTCTTATCCAGTGCGCGGATCTTCGCGGCCGCGTCGTCGAACTCCTTCCAGGTCCAGTCCTTGGTCGGAAGCTCGGCGTTCGCTTTCTCGAACAGCTCCTTGTTGTAGATCAGCAGGACGTTGGAGAAGCTGCCCGGCATGCCGTACTGCACGCCGTCAGAGGAGAAAGCGTTCAGCGCCTGAGCGTTCAAGGACGATTTATCGAACTGCGTCGCGTCGAAGAGAGGGTTGAGGTCAAGCAGCACGCCCTTCTTCGCATAGGACACGAAATTTTCATAGTTCAGCTCGTAGGCGTCCGGCGCTTGACCCGCCGCTACCCGGGTCTGCATCTGCGTGAAGTAGTCGCCGTAAGCGATCGTCTCGATCTCGATCTTGATGTTCGGGTTGGCTTGCTCGAACTCGGCTTTCATCTGGTCCAAATATTTGGCGGTGTCGCCGGCACCGGAGAAGTTGCCGAACTTGACCGTCACGATCTCGTCCTTGGAAGCCGGGGGGGACGAGGAGCCGCTCGGCGACGCTTGGCTCGGGCTTGCGCTGCCGTTGCCGTTGTTGGATTTGCCGCCGCTGCAGGCGGCCAGAGATGCGACCAATATAACTGCGAGAATGAAAGAAAGCGCATTCAATAATCTTGTCTTACTCATCGAATAAATCCCCCTATACGTCATTTGATAATTCGATTGTTGCACGGACAAGCTTGCTTAAGCGTTTAACTTTCGACACCGATCGACCGGATTGGCGGTCTTACGGTTGATCGCTGACTCAGTCCCCGCGCAGATTGCGGACCGTCTCCCGCTCCACGATCTCAAGCGGGACGTGCGTTCTTTTGCCATGCGCCTTCGCTCCGCGCTTCTTGCGGATCTGGTCGATCAGCAGCTTCGCGGCGGTTTCGCCTTTGAGGAATATCTGTTGCTTAACCGTCGTCAGCGGCGGCAGAAACATATGCGCCATCGAGATATCGTCGAATCCGATGACCGATATATCCTTGGGCACTTCCTTGCCGGCTTCCTTAATGCCGCGGATGAGGCCGAACGCCACCATGTCCGCCGTCGCGAACACGCCGGTCATTTCCGGGTGCTTCTCCGCGATCAGCGCGCCCGAGCTGCGGCCGTGCACGTAGCTGACCGAATTCTCGAACACGTAATCCGGATTGTAGAACAAACCGGCCTCCTGCAAGGCTCGCTTGTAGCCGAGAAATCTTTTCTCCACGACTCCGTCCTTGCGGATCATTCCGGTGACCAGCCCGATGTTGCGGTGCCCGTTGTCGATCAGATGCTTGGTGGCCATGTAGCCGCCCAGCTCGTCGTCGATGCCGACGTTCGTGAACTCGTTATCGTGCACGTAGCTGTCGATAAGCACGATCGGGATGTTCGCCTGCTTGCATTCTTCGTAAAGCTGCTCGGAGTAAATGCCCATAATAATGGCTCCGTCCAGATTGCGCGAGGTGGAAATATCGAGATAGGTTTTGCCTTTGTCGACGCCCGCGAGAATGATGTGGTAGCCGTCTTCCCGAACGACCGCTTCGATCGCGCTGATCATCTCGCTGTAAAACGGGTTTTCGAAGACGAGCTGCTTGTGATCCTCCGTCTGGGGAATGATGACGCCGATCAGCTCCGAGGTGTTCTTGACCAGTCCCCTTGCCGTAATGCTGGGAATGTAGTTCAGTTCCTTGATCGAATCGTGGATTCTCACGATCGTGTCCTGCGACACTTTGTTCTCTTTGCCGTTGAGGACGTAAGATACGGCTGCGATGGATACTCCGGCGTTGCGGGCTACGTCTTTTATCGTAATTTTCCTCATGATCTCTTTCGAATCAGACCCCCTTTTGGGTTAAACGTTTAATATAACTATATACGCGAACTCGGCGAATTGTCAACAAAAAAAGTAAGCGCTTTAACGGCTTTCCGAGAGAAGTCCCCTTCCTCTACAGGGAGGGGATGAATAGCGGCCAGGCGAAGCCTACATGCTTAGCAAAAGCGAGCGCCAACTGAAAGATATCATTCATAAAACGACCAAGCAATTTGTTCAATGGTGTACGGAAAATGACGTAAAAGAAGTTGTGATTGGCAAAG
>NZ_JBEPYQ010000114.1:0-21449 GCF_041641335.1 Cohnella sp.
GCCAGCTCCAGACCCGCGTCTTCAATGCCTTTCTTCAATTTCAGAATCGTTTCGAGCGGCCACGCTTCGCCGACCGGCACGTCGTACACCGCCGTGACGATCCCCTTCATACCCGGAATTTGGCGAATGTACGCCAGCGACACCGGGTCCAAATCGCCATACCATCTGAAAGTCAGCTTCACTGGCAGATCGCCCCTTTCTTCTGTTGATCCCGATACACCTGCGGGGTGACGCCATGATGTTTCTTGAATGCGTAATTAAAAGAATGAGGACGCTGGTAGCCGAGCTTGGCGGCGATCTCGTACGTTTTCTCGTGGCTGTTCGAGAGCAGATAAACCGCCTTCTCCATGCGCAATTGCTGAATGTAGTCGCTGATATTGCCGCCGGTCTCCAGCTTGTAGATTTTCGAAATGTAGACCGGATGCATATGAACGTGATCGGCAATGCTCTGCAGCGTCACGTCCTGCGCCAGATTGTCGTCGATAAATTGGTGGATCGCGCGGATAAGCTCCGAGCGGTTGTCCTTCATCTCGCGGTCCATGTCCTCCATCAGGCGGCGCAGCACGCGCAGCGACCATTCGCGCAAATGCCCGACGGAGCGGAACGGAATGCCGTCAGCCAGCTTCCCGTAGTCGTCGCCGATCAGGTCGGACAAAGGCTGCCCATTCTTGTGTGAAATGTACGAGAACGCCGAGGACACCGCGAAATACACTTCAAGCAAATGCTCCTGCGAATGCGGATGGGAGGATTTGCTTCGCAGCTCCTCGAATACGCGTTCCAGCTTCTCCTCCATCGCGTCCCATCTGCCCGCTTCGAGGAGATGGATGAGCGTCGGCGGCTCGTACAAGGAACGAATCGATTCGACTTCCACCGCGGACGGCTCTCCGGAAGCTCTCAGGAACAGACCCTGCTCGTTGCCGACCCGTTTGCGGGCGGCCGATACGCAGCCGTCGTACTGGCCCGGCACGTCGGCCGGGAACAGCCCGTGCTCGCTAACCACGACGGATATGCTCCCTTTCAGAAAACACTTCACGACGGATTGAAGCTGGGAGGCGGTCTGTTCGAACAGAGCCGCCCGCTGTCCCGGTTCGACCCGTTCCTCCGCCGAGGCGAGGAAGATCAAATAATCGTGCGCGTCCTTCGCGTGCCAGAGCCGGAACTTCCCGCCGAACAGTTCCTCCGCCATGTTGCCGATCGCGTACTCGATCAGCGAGCGGCTGCGAAAGTCGTAATCGACGAACGTCTCCTCCAGCCGAACGAGCATCAGGAAACACGTTTGCCCGTAGAGATCCGGCAGCGCCAAGGTCACCATTTTATCCCGTAAAGCCGATTCGTTCCAGACCGCTCCCTGAAGCAGCTCCAGCAGCAGATTGCCCTTGAGCAGCGGCATGTTCTCGTTCAGCGTCCGGGTCAAGTTGCGGACGGACAGAACGTGCTCCCACTCGCCGTACAGCTTCTGCTGCAGCCGGGAGACGGTATCCAGCAGCTCCTGTTCCGTCACCGGCTTGAGCAGGTAATCCTCCACCTGGTTCTGGATCGCTTCCTTCGCGTATTGGAAGTCGGAATATCCGGAGAGCAGCACGCATTTCGCCTTGCTCCATTCCTTCCGGATGCGGGCGATGAGATCAAGACCGGTCATGCCCGGCATTTGAATGTCCGTAATGACGATATCGACGGCGAATTGCCGCAGAAGCTCAAGCGCTTCGTAGGCCGAATAGGCGCGGTACACTTGCGTAATCCCGATCCTGTCCCAGCCGATCGTCGTCGCCAACCGATCGACCACATGCGCTTCGTCGTCCACGATCAACAGATGCATCGTTCGGCCTCCTCTTCTGGATGGCTATATAGATTGAACCGATGAATTAGGAAGTCCATTGCATTCCGCTTGCTCGAAGTCGTTTCATCGGTTCAATCTCTTAATCTCCCGTTTCCTCGCCGCGCGTCCACTTGATGATGACGCACAGACCGCCCATCGGCAGTTGTTTGAACACGAGCCCCGATTGTCCGCCGAACCGGTACTGCAGCCGGCGGTGCACGTTCCACGTGCCGCAGCCGACCTCCTCCGACATCGGCTGTGCCAGCTCCGCTTGCAGATCGCGAAGCCGCTGCGGATCCATCCCCGGCCCGTCGTCCTGCACGAAAATCATATTGTACCGATCGTCCTGCTTGCCCGTAATCGTGATCATGCCGCCTTCCGGCGACCTCTCGACTCCGTGCACGATCGCGTTCTCCACGATCGGCTGCAGAATCAGCCTCGGCAGCTCCAAATCCAGCATTTTCTCCGGCACGTCGATCTCGAACTGCACCCTGCCCATTCTCAGATTCTGAATGATCAAGTAGTTGCGGACGAGCTCCAGCTCCTCCTCCAGCGCCACGGACTGATTCTCGACCCGCGTCGCGTAGCGGTAATATTCCGCCAGGTTCTGGGACATCTGCACGACCGCCTGCCGATCGTTCATCTCCGCGGAATTGATGATGAAGAACAGCGAATTGTACAGAAAATGCGGATTGATCTGCGACTGAAGCTGCTTCAGCGTCGCCTCGCGCGACCTGAGCTTCTCCGCGTAAACGTCTTCAATCAGCGTCTTAATCTGATCCGACATTTCGTTGAATTGGAAGATGAGATAGTCGAACTCGTTTTTGGCCTGATAGTCGATGCGCGCCGAATAGTCACCTCGCTTGATCCGCTGCACGCTGCCGATCAATTTCCTTAGCGGACGCTGGACGTTGCGGTACAGCAGGAACGACGCGGCGACGGCCAGCACGAGCAGCAACCCGATAATGACGTAGAAAAAGTTTCTCTGCTCCGTAATCGGAGTTACGACGCTCTGATACGGCGTATAGTCGACGAGATACCAGCCGAGCTGCCGCGACTTCACGTAGCTGACGAGATGCTGTTCGCTGCCGAGCTTCACCAGACGCTGTCCGGTGGCCGGCTCGGCCCCCAACTCACTCTCCAGCAAGCCGATCAGCTGCCTCGTCTTCTCCTCGGACGAAGTGCCGTTCAGAACGGGCCGTTCGCCGGGCACGTACAGGAACGGGTCGTTGTTCTTCCCGTTCTTGTACGCGTCCAGCATCGCGGTCATATTGCCGGTCGTGAATCGGACCCGGAATACGGCCTGAGCCGCTTCCTTGCGCTCCGCCTTGGCGGGCTCTCCGATCTCGTGCACGAAATAACGCTCGGTTTTGCCGCCCAACTCCTCCGACATGTACGTCCAGCGCGTATAGATCGGGCCCGTCATATCCTGATTGCTTTCCAGCAGAAAAATATTGGACGAAATCGCGCGCTTCTCGCGGGGGATAATGACGGTCAAGTCGTTTTTCCACCCGTTGGACACGCTCTGCAGGCTCAGCTTCTCGATAATCCGGTATTCCGCGTTCCGCGCGTCGAACTCCAAAGGCGGACGGCGGTCGAGAAATTCGCGAATATAAGGATCGTAGCTCAGCAGCACCGGAAACATCGACAACTGCTCGATGTTCGTATCCAGTTGGTTCATGAGAAAGGTCAATTGGTTCAGGTTGGTCGTCTCGATCTGCTTGCGCACGACTTCCGTGCTCGTGTTCGTCGAGACGCTGTACAACACCAGAATCGGCAGCAGCAGAAGGAAGAGCAGAAGAACGATTTTGCGAAACGTGTTGGGTTTGAACATCCGCTCTCCTTTCCCGCCCGCTCCGGTTACCCTTTGACGGCTCCCGCAGCGAGACCGCTGACGACGTAACGCTGGGCGATCAACGCGATAATGAGTACAGGGAGGGTGATGATGCACGCGGCCGCCATCAATCCGCCCCAGTTGATCTCAGCGTAAGACATAAAGTTGAATACGGCAATTGGTAATGTCTTCGTCTTGTCGCCAGCCAGAATAATCGAGAACATGAAGTTGTTCCACGAGAAAATAAAGCTAAGCAGCGAAGACGTGATGATGCCCGCTCCCGACATCGGCAGCACGATGCGGCGGAACACTTGATGCGGCGAGCAGCCGTCGATGGCGCCGGCCTCTTCCACTTCTTGCGGAAGCTTCTCGAAGAACGAGATCATGATCCAGACGATAAACGGCAGTCCGACGAGCATGTGGCTCAGCACGAGCGCCGCATAAGAATCTACCAAACGCAGTTTCGAGAATATAATATACCACGGAATCAGGAACGAGATGCCCGGCACGATTCTCGCGACGAGAATGACGAGGCCGAGTCCCTGCAGCTTGTACTTGGCGATCGAGTAGGCGGCAGGCAAGCCGAGCAGCAGCGACAGCAGCGTCGATACGACGGCGACGATCATGCTGTTGACGATATACTTCAGAAAATCGTACTGCTGGAACACATTCACGTAGTTGTCCGTCGTCGGCGTGAACACGAACGTCTGGGAGTTGGACATGATCTGCGCCTGCGTCTTGAAGGAGGCGAGCAGCATCCAGACGAACGGGAAGACGAACACGAGCAGGACAAGCACGGTCAATCCGGTCAGCGTGGCGTTTTTCGCTTTTTTCTTATTCAGCTTCATCCTTCCGCCTCCAATCTTTTCTTCGTCCAGATCAGCACCAGCGTAAGGGCCATGACGATCAGGAAGAAAATGACCAGCAGCGCGGAAGCCGACCCGAGCTTGAAGTATTGGAAGCCGAGCACGTAGCCGTAGATGTTCAGCGTCTCCGACTTGAAATTCGGTCCGCCCTGAGTCGTGGCGTAAATGATGTCGAACGTCTTGAGCACGTCGATCAGACGCAGCATCAGCGCGATGATGATCGTCGGCTTAAGCAGAGGCAAGGTGATATGCACGAATTTCTGCCAAGCGGAAGCTCCGTCCACGTCCGCCGATTCGTACGGGTCGGTCGGCAGCGTCGACAAGCCCGCCATCAGAATGAGTGCGACCATCGGCGTCCACTGCCATACGTCGACGACGATCAACGATGGAATAACCTGCGTCATGGACGCGAGATATAGCTGCGGCTCGAGGCCGATCGATTTCAGAATCGTATTCGCGGCGCCGATCGTCGGCTCGTAAATGAGCATCCAGACGAGACCCATCGCTACCGGGGTAGCGACCATCGGGAGCAGAAACAGCGTCTTCGCGATATTTTTCCCCTTGAAGGTACGGTTGAACAGAACCGCGATCGCCAGGCCCAGCACCATCTCCGCGGCCAATGCGACGATCGTGAAATAGAACGTGTTGAATACGGAGTCCAGGAACCGCTCGTCCTTGAACATGGAAGTATAGTTGTCGAAGCCCACGAAAGCGGGCGGCGTAATGGCGGACATGCTCCACTCGTAGAAGCTGATCCACAACGTATAACCGATCGGGAAAAGCATCATGACAAGCACGAAAACAAGCGCGGGCAGGATGTACAGCCATTTCAAGTTGCGATTGATCCAATTATAACCCATTGCGTATCATCCTTTCCAAAAGCCTTTCCCGGACCGACCGCCCTCGGCGGGCGGCCCGGAATCGACTGGCGGTTCATGCGGGTTGGTGACGATTACCTCTTGCTGTCTTTGTCGATGATGGCCTGCAGATTGGCGTTCGCCTTGTCCGCCGCCGCTTGCACGTCCTTGTCGCCGGTAATGACCTTCATGACGACTTCGCCTACGGCGTCGCGGGCTTCGCCGACGCTGACGACGACCGGACGGTCGTGGCCGACGCCGTTCTCCATCGATTGCTTGATGATCGGCACCAGTTCCTCAGGGAACGACTTCGTCGCTTCCGGATTGTTCCAGACGGAAGTCCGGGCGCCCGGGTTACCCTTCTGCTGCGCCTTCAGCACGTTCTCCTTGCTGGTCGCCCATTGGATGAGCTCCCACGCCGCGTCCTTGTTCTTCGATCTTTCGTTGATCGACAGCGACCACGCCGTTACGTTAACCGGCTTGGAGCCCGCGGCGCCCGCCGGGAACAAGGCGAAGCCGACTTTGTCGCTGACTGTCGATTTCTCCGGATCAGTCGCGTTCGTGTACAGCGAGTCCGCGTCCGTCAGGAACGCGACTTTGCCCTGAGCGAAGATGCCGAACGCTTGCGGCCAGGACATGTTCAGAACCCCCGGAGGTCCGGAGTCCTTCAGCAAGTTGCCATAGGTCGTCATCGCCTTCACGGCTTCCGGCGTATTGATGGACGCCTTGCCGTCCGTAATGAAGTCTCCGCCTTCGGAGAAGATGTACGAAGCCAGCTGCGTCACGAGTGGGGAACGCTGTCCGCGCGCCACGAAACCGTACATCTCGGAGCCCGGGTTGTGCAGCTTCTTGGCCGCTTCGACCAGTTCGTCCATCGTCGTCGGCACCGGAATGTTCGCTTGCTCCAGCAAGTCTTTCCGGTAGTAGAGCACGCCGCGCTCCGTAATGATCGGGATGCCGGCCAGCTTGCCGTCGATCGTCGTCGTGTTGATCGCCGACGGCGAGATGTCCGCGAAGTCGTACTCGGGGTCCTTGTGCGCATAGTCGTCCAGCCGCGCCACCCAACCGTTCTTGAAGAACAGCTGGCCGTCCTGGAGCGGACGGTACATGAAGACGTCCGGCGTTTCCGAGCCGGCCGTGAATTGCACGGTCAGCTTCTGAGTCAGTTGGTCCTCGAAGTAGTTTTCCACCTTGACCTTGATGCCCGTAGCCGCCTCGAATTCCGGCAGCAGCGGCGTGATCGCCTCGGACCAGGGATGGTTGGCCGTGACCAGCGTAACCGTCTGTCCCGCGAACGGTTTGTCCGATCCGGTCGAAGCCGACTCGGATGCAGACGAGGATGCGGGAGCCTGGCTCGCCGCCGGAGACGAAGCTTGCGGCGAAGAATTACCGCCGCATCCCGCCATTATGCTAGCGGTTACAATTAACGCGGTGCCTGCTCCGATATACTTCTTTTTCATAGGTGAAACCCCCTAGAAGAGATGTGGTTTACAATTTCATGATAAAGGCGCGGCCCCCGACAAGATATAACGGGGATTTAACATCGATAACGAAACCTTAGCGAGTTTTATCGGGAAGCATTTTAGTCTTCCAGGCATTCCCGGTATAAGGCGTTCATCGCCCGCACGACGTCGGAAGCGGCGCTGGCTTCCCCTGCCGCGCTCTTGCGAAGCGCCTCGTGCAGAAACACCCCGGCCTGCTCTTGGAAGCTCGGAAATGCTTTGTTCCGCGGCCTGACGTAACTGAGCTCCATCGTACGAATCGTGTCCGCGAAGAAGCCGCCGCACGTCTCGTTCGCAGCCGTGTCGCGCCAGGCTCCGGCATGTCCGGGCTGGCCTCCGCTCTCGACGTAGAGCGTTCGCTGCGCATCCCCGCTTGCGACGAACATGGCGAATTCGACCGCCAGCGGAATGTGCGCCGAATGCGCCGATACGGCCATGCCGACGCCGCCGAGCAAGCTGCCTCGCGGCTCGCGGGAGATCGCCGGAATTTCGGCGAACCTGAGCCGCTTCGGCGCGAAGCCCGTCCTGGCGTAGTTCGTGTAGCCGAACGCGCAGGGGACGTAAGCGACATCGTCGTTCGCCGCCATCCGATCATACATCCCGATCGGATTGAAGTCGAGCGAGGACGGATGCAGATACGGCAGCAGCTCGAAGATCAGGTCGACGGCCGCTTCTCCGACGGCGGGGGCGATTCCGACTCTTTCATCGAAAAAGCTCGGGCCGTCGATCCCGGCGCACAGACTCAGGAAGCTGCACATCGCGTCGGTAGGACAGAGCGGCAAGCCAACCGCACCGGGCCGGGAGCGCGCCAGTTCCAGCACCTGCTGCCAGGTGCGCGGAATCTCATGCTCGCTCAGCAGGTCGGGGCGATAGGCCGCCACCTGGGCGGCGGCGTCGACCGCCAGCGCCCATTGCCGGCCTTCCCAGCGGTAGCTGAGATGGCTCGATCCTACGGAGTTCGCTTCTTGATCCTGGAGATAAGCGGCCGGTATTTTATCGTCGAGAGGAACGAGCACGTTCTGTCCCGAGCTGATGCCGACGTGCGGGTGGTCGATCATGATGATGTCGTACTGTCGCGCCAGCGCATCGATCGGATAGTCGCCGAAGTCCTTCAGCGAACGGCGGTCCCATACGATCCCGAAGTCCGGCCTCGACTCACCGAACTTTCTGGCGGCGGCCTCCAGCGGAGCATACCCTCTGACGTGATCCCAAGTCATTCCTCTTAGTGTTGCCAATGTAACGGTCCTCCGTTCCGTAGAATCGCCAGCTTTGACTGCCGGTTGGACGGCTTCGCTTGCGCTCACCCGTTTGGCTCATTCTTCGACTACAGCACGCCGTCGCTTTTCAGCCGGGCGATCTCTTCGTCGGAATATCCAAGCTCCCTCAGGATTTCCTCGTTGTGTTCCCCGATCCGGGGCGGATGCCGGCGAATGTCCCCCGGAGTTTCGCTGAATTTCACCGGAACGTTCACCGTCCGCACCGTTCCGGCGGTCGGATGCTCGTAAGAAGCGAACGCGCCCAGGTGAATCGCCTGCGGGTCCTGCTCAACTTCCAAATGGTTTTTGACCTCGGATACCCACATGTCGCGCTTCAGCATTTTCTCCACCCAGTAAGCGGTCGTCTGCTTCACGACGCTGGCCTGAATACGAAAAAACACCTCGTCTCGCTTGTCGTACAGAACCTGCGGATCGTCGTACGCGACCAGCCCTTCGTCCTCCAGCACTTCGGCCAGCACGGGAATCGGATTGACGGAAATGCACATGTAGCCGTCCGCCGTCTTGTAGATTCCGAACGGAGCCGACTGACCCGGATGGGCGATGCCGGAACCGGGGCGCTCGAACAGCTTGCCGGAATTCAGCGTAACGGCGAACTCCTGAAGCTGATGCGTCAGCAGACATTGGAAGAGGTTGATTTCCAGCTTCTGTCCTTTGCCGGTTTTCTCGCGGTAATAGAGCGCGGACAGCAGCCCGTAGACGATGTTGTACGCCCCGAGCTGATCGGCGATGCCCGTGCCGAGCGGAATCGGCGGATCTTCGCGCCGGCCCGTCAGCGTCGTCAGACCGCTCAGCGACTGGATCATCAAATCCTGGCCGGGGCGTTCCGCGTACGGTCCGTCTTGGCCGTAGCCGGTGCTGGAGCAGTAGATGATGCGCGGATTGATCTCCTTCAGGTCTTCGTAGCCGAAGCCGAGCTTCTGCATGACGCCGGGACGGAAGTTTTCCACCACGATATCGCATTCGGCCACCAGCTTGTAGATGATCTCTTTGGTCTCCTCCGCCTTCAAATCCAGGGCCAGCGACCGCTTGTTCCGATTAAAAGCCAGGTAACACGGAGACTCGGTTTCCCCGACCCAATATTTCAGGAACGTCCAGGCCCGATAGCTGTCTCCGGTGTTTTTGCGTTCAATCTTGATGACGTCGGCTCCGAGATCGCCGAACATCTGCGTCGCGAACGGGCCTTGCAGCAGATGAGTGAAATCCACTATCTTAATGCCTTCAAGCGCTTTGTCCATCCTTAAGTCCTCCTTGCCGCCCCAGCGATGCGCATCGTTTAGCTGCCGTGCTGGGCGATCTGTCGTTAGGGCCTTTCGTCGCGGGCGTTCTGTTGTGGGAACGCTATTTCGAGAGTTCTGCACGAGGGCATTCGCAAGCTCTATCGCGAGAGTCCTTACCCGGAGAGCACTATCTTCCTGTAAACCTCGGCGGACGCTTCTCCATGAATGCCGCAATGCCTTCCCGCCCATCCTCGCTATGGAACAAATTGGCGAGATAGGCGCGATCGTACGCTTGCGCCGTCTCCAGGCTGGCGTCCCGTCCTTCGTGGACGAGCCGCTTCAGCGCCTGCACGGCCAGCGGCGCCTGATCCGCGACTGTGCGCGCGAGCGCCAGCGCGGCATCGAGCAGCTTGTCCGGCTCCGTTACCTCGTTGACGAAGCCCAGCGACTTGCCCTCCTGCGCGGCTACGAACCTGCCGGTCATCGTCAGCTCGCGCGCGACGAACGGGCCGACGATGCGGGCGAGCTTCTGCACGCCTCCGCCGCCGGGAACAAGCCCCAGCTTCACTTCCGGAAGCCCGAACTTCGCCTTCTCCGATGCGACGACCAGATCGCAGGAGAGGACGAGCTCGAAGCCCCCTCCGAGCGCGTACCCGTTGACAGCGGCGATGACCGGCTGCGGGCAGCTCTCGATAGCGCGGTACATCTCGCGTCCCTTATGCTGGAACGCAAAAAAACGGCCGACGTCAAAGCTGCCGTACCCCTCGATATCCGCTCCCGCCATAAACCCTTTGCCCGTCCCGGTCAGCACGACCGCCCGGATATCGGTCCGCTCCCGCAGCCCCTCGAAGCAATCGGTCAACTCCGCCATCAATTCGTCGTTCATCGCGTTCAGCTTCTCTTCTCGCCGAATGGTCGCCAGCAGCACGTCGCCGCGCTCCTCCACATGCAAATATTTATACGAAGCCCCCATCCGAGCAACCCCATTTCGTTGAACGGTTATCGTCTTACACCCCCATCATAAAGTCGGGCTCGGAGAGAATATATAACCGATATTTAACTTCGATAACGAAACGTTAAGCAATTGAGGAATTGGCTGGTCGAGGGAACGGCGATGCGAGGCGCCAGGCCAAGATTTGGCCCAATTATGCGGCATTCTCTGGTCTCTAGATTAATTCAGCGAAGGCATGAATTGGGATGGACACAAGAAAAATTGGCTGAGCGCACAGGATTTCAACAGTCGGCTATAGCCAGGATCGAAAGCGCACGTATCATACCCAAAGTAGATACAATCCAAACCATAGCTAAAGCATTGGGTTTGAAATTAGAGCTTGTAACAAACGAAGAAGCTGCTGCTTTGGTATGATGTTTGAATAAAAAAAAGAATGCATTCACCTATGAGAGTGGATGCATTCTTTTTGTCAGAGCAATTATGCTTTGCTTGGGTATTCTTTATTTGGGCATACAACTTTTATTTCGTACTTGATCCGATTTCAGGCAGACCAGTCGCTTTCCAACTCTACCTCATAGTCGATCACGAAACCTTGACCACACTCGCCAAAAAAAGCGCCCAAAAGCGCTTAATTGGCATTGATAGTACGGCTAGACCGTCGGTTCGAGCCGCCGACGGTCGCCGAGGGACTCGGTAAACTCGTCGAGATCGCGGTCGGCCTTCGACTGGTTGCACTCGTTGCAGGCGCAGACGCAGTTGACCGGAGTCGTGTGGCCGCCCTTGGCCCGCGGCAACAAGTGGTCGATCGTATCGCCGTATTCGCCGCAGAAGTGGCACGTATAGTTGTCGCGCGTAAGGATCAAACGGCGAAACTCCCGATTGCTGTGGATGCGGCGGATCGTGTGGCGGTTGACGACGTATGCGGCGTGCTCGCGCACGAGCGTCTTGGCGAACTCCGGCTCGATCTCCTGATAGTAGGAGCGGCCGCTGTCGGTTTTGCCCCGCATGCGAACGAAGCCCTGGCGAGTCGCTCGAAGGCTGTCCGCGTCGTGCGGATCGAGCTTCGGCGCGCCCGCGGCGATCTTCGGAGCTTCGGGCTTCGAGATCGGTGATTTCCTGGACGCGGCTTTCCGGGTCGCGGATGCCGGGCTCGTCCGCTTCGCTACCGCGACAGCGGCCTCCGAAGCCGGAGTCGCCGCAGGGACAGCCGCCGCCGCGGCAACCTGCGGCACCGACGGCTTCTTCGCTTTGCGTCTCCGCCTTCTCCGACCGCGCTTGGGCTTCGCTAGAGGCTCCTCCTCCGGCTCGGCAACGATCGCCTCGCTTATCTCCGCGATCGCTTCGACCTTGCGTCTACGTCTTCGGCGGCGACGCTTGGGCTTCGCATCCGGCTCGTCCTCCGTCTCCACAACGACTGCCTCGATTGTCTCCGCAACCGATTCGAGCTTGCCCGCCTTGCGCCTCCGCCTTCCGCGGCGGCGCTTGGGCTTGACGATGGCCTCTTCCGCCTCGGCCTCCGCCGCGGCGATCTCGTTCATCTCCGCGGCCGGTTCGAGCGCGCCCGCCCGCTGCCTGCAAGCTTTGCACGTCCCACGCCGTCTTCTCCGTCCGGCCCGTCCGCCGCTGCGGCTGGCGAACTCCGAAAGCGGCTTAAGCGTCCGGCATTCCATGCATATTTTCATAGCCGTCTCCGGCTGAACCGTCTTATTATCCATATCGTGTGTCATATGCAGAGTATATCACATCCGCGCAAGCGGCTGTAAAATCCTCCTCATCCCCTGATCGCCCTGGCCGCATCGTCCAGCGCCCCGATCACCCGGTCGCACCAGGCATCGAACTCCGGATCTTCCGTCTGGAGCTCGGGATGGGCGAGGATGTGCTCGATCGTCTGCTTCATCCCTTGATCCAGCCGGGTCGTCGCCACGAAATCCGGAACGAGCCGCTTCAGCTTCGAATTGTCGAATACGACCGTATTCGCCTTGTCGCCCAGCAATCCTCCCCGGTAGTCCTCCGTGCTGCATGCATCCAGAAAAGACGAGGAGACGTGGACCGCGTTCAGCTTGACGCCAAGCGCATCCGCGATAATCTCGTAAATCTGATTCCAGGTGACGCTCTCGTCCGAAGTGATATGTACGGCTTCGCCGATCGCGTGAATGTTGCCCATCAACCCGATAAACCCTTTGGCAAAGTCGCTGTTATGCGTCATCGTCCAGAGAGAGGTTCCGTCTCCGTGGATGATAACCGGTTTATTTTCCAACATGCGCTTGGCGACTTGCCATGTGCCCTTCCGGCCGTGCACGCCGAGCGGAATGGAGCGTTCGTCGTACGTGTGGCTCGGCCTGACGATCGTAATCGGGAAGCCGTGTTCGCGATATTGTTTGATCAAGTATTCTTCGCAAGCGATCTTGTTCCGGGAATACTCCCAACAAGGATTCGATAATGGCGTTCCTTCGGTAATGCGATAATCCGATAGAGGAGTCTGGTAAGCCGATGCGGAGCTGATGAACATAAATTGTTTCGTCTTGTCGCGGAACAGCCGATAGTCTCTCTCGAGCTGGCTCGGCACGAATGCGATAAAGTCCGCCACGACGTCGAACTTCATGTCCGCGATCAATTCGGCTACCCGTTCTTCGTCGTTGATGTCGGCTTGAATCGTTTTGACGCCCTCCGGCAGCCGCTCGCCGCGATTGCCTCTGTTCAATACGTACAGCTCGCAATCCCGTTCTGCCAACTGCCTCGTAATCGCCGAGCTGATCGTGCCGGTTCCTCCGATAAACAGCGCTTTCATCGTTGATCTCGCCTCCATATCGCCATGCGGATTTGTGATAAGGTTCTTCCTCTCTACCTTAGCACGACAGGCCCCCCTTGACAATTTGAGCGCACGTTCGCTTTTTCCAGTCCTTACCCCCACGGAGATTTTACACTAACGCGCGTCCGCTTCCCGCAATCCGCCCCCGTCATCTATCCTTGCTCGGATTGATCCCGAAGTGTTTCTTGTACACTTTGCTGAAGTAAAATACGTCTCCGATGCCGACCCGTTCGCCCACCTCCGCGATCGGGTCCTTGGTCGTGCGCAGCAGGAGACGGGCCTGACGCAGCCGGTAGGCTTCCAAATATTCCATGACCGAGACGCCCTGGCTGGTCTTGAACAGCTTGGACAAATGCGAGCGGCTCAAATTGACGTGCGCGCACAGACCTTCCAGAGACAGCTTGGAGGCATACCGCTCGTGAATGAACGCCAGCGCCTTGACGATCTCTTCCCGCTGGCTGTCCGCTCCGCCGACCTCTTCCAGCCACTTGACGAACAGGCGCTTGTATTCGGACAGGCGATAAGCCTGCAATCTCTCCACTTCCGTCTTCAGGGAGGCGGGAACGGAAAAGCCGTTTTTTTCGATGAACCGGGTCAGCGTCTGCACGTCCGCTTTCGCGGAAGACGACGGGCGCCCGAGATGCCGGAGCAGCTCGAAGTAGGTCTCGACCAGGCCGGGCAGACCCGACAGTCCGATCCGTCCGCCCCCTTCGGCCGACTGGAAGAACGACAGGAGATCCAGCTCCGCTTCCGGCTTGCGAACGGTCCTCGCATCGAGTACGCACGCCTCGGTCTCGTAGAAGAAACAATCCATCCGCTCGCGGGCGTGGCGAACCTGCTCGAAGAAGTCGTCCATTCCGGAGAACCCGCAGTGGCTCAGCGCCGAAGCCTCCAGCGCCAAGTAGCGCTTCGCGACGGCGAGCATCTCCCGCAGCTTGCGTGCATGCCGCTCGTCGTCCGTCTCCTCCAGATCGAGCGCCACGAACCGGTTCTGACCCAGATGGAACAGCTCGTTGCTCTCGTTCCAGCTGCGGATCGTCTCGCTCGCGACGTTGGACAACGCGTAGACGGCCAGATCCGTTCGTCCCTGAAACTTGGCGTCCTTCCACTCCTCGAACCGCTCCACCTCCAGGATCGCGAACTTCGAAGGAGGAAGATACTTGCTCTCGTCGAATGCGCCTACTCCGAAACGGGCCGCCCGCCGAAGCAGTTCCTCGTTCCGGATATGCCCATCCAGCCGCTCGTGGAACAGCGAGTTCCGCACCATAATCAATTCGTTGGCGTTAAACGGGGCGCTCTGCTGCTCTCCGGCCTGCTCGTAATGGAGGAAAGCGCGGCGGATTTCCCTTTCCACCTCTTGCCGGGTTATCGTCGCCTTCAGCAAATAGTTTCGGGCGCCGTACTGCAGCGCCTGCTGCGCCAGCTCGAATTCGGCGAAATTGCTGAGCACGACGAACCACACGTCCGGGAAGCGCGAGCGGCATTGACGGATCAGCTCCAGCCCGTCCATGACGGGCATGCGGATATCGGTCAGCACGATGCGGGAAGGATCGGCTTCCATCTGCTCCAGCGCGTCCCGGCCGTGCGCCGCCTCCCGAACGTCCAGCCCTCCGAAGCTTCTCAGCATCTCGGCCAGATAACCGCGGGTTCCGATTTCATCGTCGACTACGAGGACGTTCATGTCGCCTCTCCTTTCCATTCCGGAATGATGATCGTCGCCAGCGTGCCGGAGGGCTCCAGAGGGAGCAGGCTAAGCCCGGCCTCCTCTCCGTAATGGAGCAGAAGGCGCTCGCGAACGTTGTTCAAGCCGATCGACGGCCGCTCCGAGGGACGGGGCCGCGGCTCGAAGCCCGCTCCGTCGTCGGAGATGCGGAACCTCGCGCCCCTCCCCCAGCTTTCGGCCTCGATGAGAATGTTGCCGGACGTTCTGCCGACGAAGCCGTGCTCGAAGCCATTTTCCACGAGAGGCTGAAGCAGCATGCGAAGAATCGGACGCCCCAGCAGCTCTTCGGGAAAGACGAGCCGCACCGCGATTTTCTCGCCGAATCGGGCCCGCTGAATCTCGACGTATTTCAGAAGGTATTCCCGCTCCTCTTCCAGCGTCCAGTAGCCCTCCATCCGATACAGCTGCTGCCGCAGCAAGTAGGACAGGGACAGGACGAGCGAGCCGATCTTCTCCTGGGAAGAACGCTCGGCGAGAAAACGGATCGTATTGAGCGAGTTCAGCAGAAAGTGCGGGTTCATCTGCTGCTGGAGCATTTGCATCTCGAGCTTGCGTTTCTCGGCGGCGGCCCATTCCAGGTTACTGCGCGAAATGTCCAAATTGTGCATCAGCTGCCTGAGCAGCTCGGACAGTTCCGCCAGATGGCGGTCAGCAAGCATCGGAACGGACAAGTCGAGAGTCGGGTTCAGCAGCCGCTTGGACAGCAATCGGATCTGGTGAAAGACTCGGCCGACCGTTCGCAGCACGAACATAGAAGATGCGACGAAGATGACGAGAATGACCAGAAGCGTCGCGATCACGGTCAGCCGAAAATAACGCAGCTCGTGCCGGATGTCCTCGGAATCCGTCTGCGTAATTGTCCACGGCGCGGGCGGCAGAGGAATCGGCGGCGAACCCGAAACGGCTCGTTCCCGCTCCGCGCCGGAGACGGGGTAGACGACGCGGTTCCGGTCGTCGCGGATTTCATACGTCCCGTTGTCGCTTTTCAGAATGGCCGACAGATTGTCGAGCGGAATCGCCAGGGAGACGACGCCTCTTTTGTTCGCGGTTACCGGGCTGAAGATCCACCGGCTCAATACGATCAGCGGCTCCGCGGCCCCTCCCGGCTCCAGCACGCTCCATTGGAAGCTGTTGAAGAAATCGTGGCCTTCCCATCGGACCGTCTTCACGATTTCCCGCTGCAGCTCCCCTTTTCTCCAGCCAAGCCTCGTCGGGTTCGATTCGAACACGCCCCCGAAGTCGTCCTGGACGACGACGGCGTATTTCTCGTTGAGGAAAAACGTATACTGCAGCCTTTCGATGGCCTCCAGATAGGTCGAGTTTTTCCCGATGCTGTACGGATCGCTTTCCTGCAAGGCGGCGAGGAAGGCTTTATCGTTAATAAAAGAATTCGTCGACATGAACGCCCGCTGGAACAAATCCTTGACCCGGGAAACCGTCTGCTCCTGCTTAAACCGGTTGATTTCGCCTACCTTGTTCACCATCGTTCGCTCGGAATACTGATAGGCGACGAACAAAATCAGGCTGAGCGGAATGAACACGGCGACGAGCAGCACGATGATTCTTCGCTGCACCGACCGCGGTCCCGCGTAACGCTTGCTTCCCCACTGCATCGAAACCATCCCCGTTTTCGGCTGCCGAAACGAAAAAGCCAGCCCATCGTCGCCGATGGGCCAAGCTTTCGCTTCTTATTGCTTGCTTTGTTCCTCGATCGCGTTGTCGACCTTGACTTTGACCTGCTCCAGCACCGCGTCGACCGTCTCTGCGCCGGTATAATACTGGCTGATCAGATCCAGGAACGTCGATTCGTATTCCTGGGGAGCGCCCAATACCGGCTTCTCCTCCACGTTGACGACGTCCGGGTCCCCTCCGAACAAATACGTCACCTGCTCCAACGTAATGTCGTCGTCCTTCAGAGCGTCCGCGAGATTTTCGAAATACTTGTCTTTCGTCACCTTAGTATACATGGGCAGCGCGCCCGTGCTCAACGTATAATCCGATACGTATTCCTTGGCCAAAATCAGCGACTCCTTCGGATGCTTGGCGTTCTTCGGAATCGCGAGGGAATCGATGCTCGACCAGTTCATATGCTTGCCGGCCATCTCCGCCGGAACCGGCATCGGCGCGATGCCCGCCTTCCAGTCGCGGGGAAACTGCTCCTTCTTCGTCGCCGCGAGCTGAGCGTACCACTGGGCCCCGACGACCATGCCGTAATTGCCGTTCCAATAGGAGAGGAAGTCGGTGTTGTTCTGAATGAGCTCGGCGATCGGCATCGCCGCCTTCCTCACGTTCATGACGTCGTTCATCCATTCCAGGCTGCGCTTGAACTCCGGCGCGTCGATGTTCACCTTGCCGTCGTCCGTATAGAACTTGCCGTTGTTGAGCTGGCTGCCGTAGCCGTAGAAGTACATGCCCCAGTTGTTGTAGAACATGCCGTACACCTTGTCCTTGCCGCTCAGGTTCGTCAGCTTCTGCGCCACCTCGGCCATCTCGTCCCAGGTCATCGGAACCTTCGGATCCGGGTAAGGGACTCCGGCATCGTCGAACACCTTCTTGTTGTAATAGAGCATCCAGTTGTTTTGTTGAATCGGGAACCGGTAATACTTGCCGTCCTTGTCCGGCTTGAAATCGCCGAAGTCCGCGCTCATGTCGATATCGGCTTCCTTGGCAACGTCGTCCAGCGGCATCAGGAAGTTCTTGTTGATCGCGTCGAACTGCTCCACGCCGTTGCCCCAGATCAGATCGACCTGCTCGCCGCTGGCGAGCATGATGTTGCGTTTATTGATGTACTGCTCGTGAGGCACCGATACCGGATCGACCTTGATATTCGGATACTTCGCCTCGAACCGCTCCAGGAACGCCTTGAACTCCGAGGAATCCAGGTACTCCGAAATGTTCAGAAACTTCAGCGTTACGGTCTCCCCCTGCGCCTCCGAACCTCCGGACGTCTGGGAAGCGGGTTCGCCCGATTTTCCCCCGCAGGCGGTCAGAGTGAACGCCATCATCGCCGTGACGGCGAGCAAGCTCCATTTTCCGTTCATGAATGATACCCCCCGAAATATTGTAGCCGTTTTCAACTCTATTATGAACCCGGCCCGCAGCCTCTCAAATGTAAGAAACGCTCTTTCTCTTTGTAGAATCGTACGGCATTCAGCCCTTGAGCCCCGAGGACACGATGCTCTCGACGAACCGCTTCTGCAGCGCCAGGAACACGCCCAGCACCGGAATGATCGCCAGGCACGCCAGCGCCATCTGCATCGCGTATTGCTTGCCGAACTGGGTTTGAAAGCTTTGCAGGCCTATCGGAATCGTGTACAGCTCCTTGGAATGCAGGAAGATCAGAGGCTGGAAATACTGGTCCCAGATCATGAAGAAGCTCAGCAGGCCCAAGGTCAGCAGCGGAGTTGCCGCCAGCGGCAGCGCCACTCTGACGAAGGAACGGAAGACGCCCGAGCCTTCCAGGTAAGCGGCGTGCACGAGCTCCTTCGGGAAGGACAGGAAAAATTGCCGCATCAAGAAGATAGACAGGACGTCGACGATGTTCGGAAGAATGAGCGCCCAATGCGAATCCAGCAAGCCGATGAACCGGAACGAGATGAATTGCGGAAGCAGCGTCAGCTGGTACGGGATGAACATCGCGGCCAGGAAGGCGAAGAAGATCCCGTCCGAATACCGGAACTTGAGAAACCCGAACGCGTACCCGCCGAGCGCCGACAGCAGCAGCCGGAAAACGACGGAGACGATGACGACGATGACGGAATTCCACAGCCATACCGGAAAATCGGTGCCGGTTAAGACGTGGGAATAATTGTTCCAGTTCACCGCGTCCCAATGAATGAAGACGAACGGCCTCTCGAAAACTTGGTGCTCGAATTTAAGCGAGGTCGAGATCATCCAGAGCAGCGGGGTAATGAAAACCAATCCGACGAGCAAATACACAACGGAACGAACCGTATAGCGGACGTTGGAACCGAGCGGCACGCCTTCGTCCTCCTTTCTTGCCTGTTTATTGATAGAAGACCCACTTTTTCTGGGCGAACCAGTTGACCGCGATCAGAACCAGAGTCAGCAGGAACAGGAACATGCCGACCGCGGAAGCGTAAGAAAAGTTGTAAAATTCGAATGCGGACCGATAAATATGATAGGTCATCGTCGTCGTGCTGAAGGCCGGCCCGCCCTTGGTCAGAAGCGCCATCTGGTAAAATGCCTGAAGTCCGCCGATGATCGTGATCAGCAGCAGAAAAAACGACGTCGGGGAAATGAGCGGAAACGTGATATGCTTAAACCGCTGCAGCCGGCCCGCCCCGTCGATCTCGGCTGCTTCGTAGTAATCCTTGGACACCCCCTGCAAAGCCGCCAGGAACAAAATGCAGTGGTATCCGACGTCTTTCCAGGAGCCGATCAGCGCCAGCATCGGCAGCGCCCAGTGCTTGTCGACCATGTATTGCGGAGGACGCTCCACGCCCAGACTCATCAGCAGGGAATTGACCGGTCCTTCCGTCGGGTGCAGGAATACGTTCCATACGACCAAGGTGGCTACATAAGTGGTAATGTAGGGAATGATGAAAAAGGTCCGGACGACTCCGCGCGCCCTCATCTTCCCGTTGAGCACGAGAGCCATTCCGAGTCCGAGCAGCAGCGTCAAGGGAACGTAAATCGCCATGTACGTTAGCGTGTTCCGCACGCTTTTCCAGAAATCGGGGTCGCCCAGCATTTTGTCGTAAAACCCGAATCCCTTGAATTCGAAAGTGTAGGTCATGAGATCGACCTTGTACAGACTAAGCAACAGTACGCATAACATCGGAACGAACACAAATAACAAGAAGCCGACGAGCGCCGGCAAAGCGAACAACAGACCCGCCCGCCTTTCCAGCTTCTCCAGCGAGTAGGCCCGTCCCCGCCGAACCCGCTTGCCTTCGTTAACCGCAGTTTCCATAACGCTTCCTCCTTCGCTGCCTCAGTGTCATTATGGGGCGTTCGCGGGGGGAGAAGGAATAGAACAATTGCCGCTCTTCTTTGTAATATCGTCCGATTCCGAGTTCGAGGCGACATAGCGAACGGAGCGTCTCTTTTGTAACTAACTATAATTGAGAAACTTTAAATTATATAGTATAATGAAATTCATAAAGGAGGCGAATCGGATATGGCCGATTTGGCAAAGAAGATGGAAATAGGGATCAGCACTTTTCTGGAGGCTTCGCCGCATTCCCCGGCGGGTAAGCCGGTAAGCCATGCGGAACGTCTGAGGAACGCCGTAGAGGAAATCGTGCTGGCTGACCAGGTCGGGCTGGACGTGTACGGCATAGGGGAGCATCATCGCGCCGATTACGCCGGAACCGCGCCGGCCGTCGTGCTCGCGGCCGCTGCGTCCAGAACCAAGAGCATTCGGCTGACCAGTGCGGTAACGGTGCTGTCTTCGGACGATCCGGTGCGCGTATACGAGTCGTTCTCCACGCTGGACGGACTGTCCAACGGACGGGCGGAAATGATGGCGGGGCGGGGTTCGTTCATCGAATCTTTCCCTTTATTCGGATATAGCTTGGATCACTACGACGAACTGTTCGAGGAAAAGCTGGAGCTGCTGCTGAAAATCCGCGAGACCGAGAAGGTCACCTGGCGAGGCGGGCACCGTCCCGCGATCCAGAATCTCGGCGTGTACCCCCGTTCCGTGCAGGAGCCGCTCCCGGTATGGATCGCTACGGGCGGCAACCCGGAGTCGGCCGTCCGCGCGGGCACGCTGGGACTTCCCGTCGTGTTCGCCATCATCGGCGGAATGCCGGAGCGGTTCGCTCCGCTCGTCGAGCTCTACAAGAAAGCCGCCGTTCAAGCGGGACACGACCCGGCCAAGCTGCAGATCGCGACGCACTCGCACGGCTTCATCAGCGATACGAACGAACAAGCGGCGGAGCAGTTTTACCCGCACGTACAGGCGCAGATGAACACGATCGGCCGCGAGCGCGGATGGCCGCATTACGACCGCGCCGCTTTCGACGCGGCGAGCAGCCTGCGGGGAGCTCTCTATGTCGGCGATGCCGAATACGTGGCGGAGAAAATCGTCCTGCTTCGCAAAAACCTGGGACTTACGCGCTTCTTCCTGCACGTCGATTTCGGCGCGCTGCCGCACCGCGATCTGCTTCGCGCCATCGAGCTGCTCGGCACCCGCGTCGCTCCGATCGTGCACAAGGAAATCGCGCGGATGGAAGGCCACGCGTAATCGCTATACCTGATGTTGCGGCGTTCTCTCGCTACTTCGCCGGAGCCGGAGGACGCCGCCGCTGATAGCGGTTTGACGGACTGTTATTTCCGCTTTAGCACCCGTTTGCATGCGCATAACGGCCTGATGGACCGTTAACCCCGCCATGCCTTCGTTTTCGCACACGCTAACGGTCTCGCAGAACGTTAAGCCCGCCATACCTCCCATTTCGCACACGCTAACGGTCTCGCAGACCGTTAATCCCGCCATACCTCCCATTTCGCACACGCTAACGGTCTCGCAGACCGTTAATCCCGCCATACCTCCCATTTCGCACACGCTAACGGTCTCGCAGACCGTTAATCCCACCATACCTTCGTTTTCGCACACATTAACGGTCTCG
>NZ_JBEPYQ010000115.1:0-21387 GCF_041641335.1 Cohnella sp.
AAGCACAAGTTCGAGGAGACAGAAATCGGCGTACCGCAAGGGGGCAACCTGAGTCCGATACTGAGCAATATCATGCTGAATGAACTGGACAAGGAACTGGAAAGCAGAGGACACCGGTTCGTACGTTACGCCGACGACATGCTCATCTTCTGCAAAAGCAGAAAGAGCGCCGAACGAACGCTAACAAACATCCTCCCATTCATCGAGAAGAAGCTATTCCTCAAGGTGAATCGGGAGAAAACGGCCGTCGACGAGGCGACAAGAGTTAAATTTCTTGGATTCTCATTCTACAAACGAGATGGAGAAACGAAGGTCCGAATACACCCGAAATCCGTGGCGAAGATGAAAGCGAAAATAAAGGAACTTACATCGAGAAGCAATGGAATAGGGAATGAAGACCGAGCAGAGAAACTTAGACGCTACATCATGGGATGGGTCAACTATTTCAAAATAGCGGATATGAAGTATTTGCTGCAAACCACCGACCAATGGATGAGAAGGCGAATTCGCATGATTTACTGGAAACAATGGAAGCGAGTTAGGACAAGGTTCGCGAACCTAAAATCGCTCGGACTCCGCGTTCAGCAAGCATGGGAATATGCCAACACAAGAAAAGGCTACTGGAGAACCTCCAATAGCCCAATCCTCTCGAAGTCCCTCGGAAACAACGTCCTCAAGCAACTTGGATTTCTATTCTTCGCAGATTATTACCGACAAGTCACAACGTAAACTTAGGAACCGCCGTATACCGAACGGTACGTACGGTGGTGTGGAAGGTCGGCTACTCAACTAATGGGTAGCCTCCTATCCGATTATCAGGTTGGGTGTTCTAAATAGTGGCAGCGAAGAGGAAATAGATTTTAGTTGAATTATCGACAAATTTTGATGTACATTTATGTTAATAAATATAACATGAACACGATACGCTTCCTGACGCAGCGGCGCAACGAGAGGATGATCCCTATGGCCGTGCAGCTTGGTTCGCTCCAGGTCCAGACGACCAAGCAGGTATTCAATCAAGAAATGCGGCAAGGCCTGCTCATCCTGCAATTGTCAGCCGCGGAATTAAACCAATATATACAAGAACAGATGATGGATAATCCCATCCTGGAAGTATCCCCGGCGGTACGCGAAGAGAGTTGCGCGGTTTCTTATGAATCGGCACACGGGGATTTCGCCCGTAACGGAGATATGACATCCAATTGGGCGGAAGATGGCGGAGAGACCCTGGAGCAGCATCTGCTCAGTCAATTGAATTGTATCGCAGGGCTTTCGTCCAAGCTGCGCCGAATGGCACGTTATATTATCGGATGCTTAAATGAGAACGGGTATCTAAAGCTGTCTCTCGAGGAGTTGACCTCCCTGTTGAACCAGCCAATGAGCGAAGTTCGCAAAGCGTGGGCGTTGGTGCGGACATTCGAACCGACGGGCGTGGCGGCAGCCGATCTCAGGGATTGCTTGCTGCTCCAGCTCGTATCTCTGGATCCCCTCCGACCGCTGGCCGAGAAGGTAGTGGAATATGCGCTGGAGCTCCTGGCGCTTGGCCAGTATGAGCGAATCGCAGAGCTTCTTGAGGCTGCAGTCGCAGAGGTGAAGGAAGCGGGGACAACGATCAGGGAATTGAATCCCCGTCCAGGCGCTTCATTCGGCAAGGGAAATACGCCTTTTTTGACGCCGGATATATGGGTACGACGCATCGATGGGCGCTACGAGGCGACCCTTGACGAGACGTCAATTCCCAGAGTGGCCTTCAACGAAAGATACCTCGACTTATTGAACGATAGCCGAACGACCGATGCCGACTGCGGGTATATAAGATCCCGTATCCGATCGGCTCAATGGTTACGCCGCTGCTTGCAGGAGCGGGGAAGCACGTTGCTCGCGGTCACGCGGATTATGGTCGACTGGCAAACCGATTACCTGGATCGGGGTCCAGGTTACTTGAAACCGCTGACGCTTAAGGATATTGCGGGAATGGCAGGTCTTCACGAATCGACTGTCAGCCGGACGCTAAGCGGGAAGTACGCCTCTACGCCTAGGGGGATCGTTGAGCTGAAATCTTTTCTATGCTCATCCTCTTTCGCTACCGCGGGCGCGGCGGCTTCCTCCGAAAGCGTCAAATACCGAATCAAGAGCTTGATCGAGTCGGAGAATAGCCGCGAACCTTATTCAGACCGGCAGTTGTCAAAGCTTCTATTGGAAGCCGGGATAGGGATCGCGCGGCGAACGGTTGCCAAATACCGCGAACAGCTAGGGATCGCTTCGGCACAGCGGAGAGCAGACAAACAGATGGGGTGATTCCATTGCAGCGTTTGAAGATTGCGGTTATTGCCGGCAGCGTCGGAACCAGCTCCATGCTTTGCCGGCAACTGGAGCCTTTGCTTGACGGCTACATGAAATTCCTTCCTTATTCCGTGCATGATTGGACGGGATCCGAAGAAGTAGATCTGGTCATGATCAGTTCCCACATTCTTTTCATTAAGCATTCTCCCTTTCATATTAAAAACAAGACGGACATCCTCATCATCAAACGCACCTTGTCCAAAGAAGGATGGGGCATGATCCGCCAACTGTCCCCTGGAGAAAAGTATCTTGTCGTGAACGACGAGCGTGATTCCGTCGTCGAGTCTATATCCCTTCTCTACGAGCTGGGGCTCCGGCATGTCGATCTCGTGCCGTATTATCTCGGAGCTCCGGACAACCGGAACGTCACCATGGCGATTACCCCGGGCGAACCCCAGCTTGTGCCGGAATACGTAACCCATACGATCGATATAGGCGCCAGGGTGGTCGATCTCAGCACGATCGTCGAGCTGTTGACCCGTTTCCATCTTCTGAACTCGGAAATGAGGGGGGTGCTGAATGCCTATGCGAAGACAATCGCAACTTCTAATCTCGGGCTTCAAGTGACTCTTCAGGAGCTGGTCAACGGCAAGAATCTATTCGAAGAGACGCTGAATATGGTTCAAGACGGGGTTGTGACCTTCGATGAACGGGGGACAATCGCGTTCATCAACGATACCGCCGAAGACCTGCTCCAATCCAGACGGGATGCGTCGAACCTGAGTATCCAGCAACTGTTGCGGCACCAAGGGATCGACCCGCAATTTCTCCATGGCGATGTGAAGGACCAATTGATTACGATTAGAGACCAGACGGTGATTGCGAATGCGACGTGGATCCGCGGCCATTCTTCGGTTCGGGTGCTTATTCTCAAAATCGCCAAGAAGGTGGAGGAACTGGAACTCAAGCTGCGAACGCAGCTGAGGCAGAACGGGCACGCGGCTAAATTTACCTTCAAGGATATCGTGACGGAATCGCCTGTCATGAAACGGATCATTGAAAGGGCCCGGAAAATGGCAAATAACGACTTCAGTATCCTGCTGCTTGGCGAGAACGGAACGGGTAAAGAATTGTTCGCGCATTCGATCCACCAGTATTCTCACAGGAGCAAGTTCCCGTTTATCGCGTTCAACTGCGGCGCGTTGCCCGAGAACCTGCTGGAGAGCGAATTGTTCGGCTATGAAGAAGGCGCGTTCACGGGGGCAAGAAGAGGCGGCAAACCGGGATTGTTCGAACAGGCGCACAAGGGCACGATATTTCTAGACGAGATCGGGGACATCTCTCCCGCGCTTCAAACCCGTCTGCTGCGCGTACTCCAGCACAAGGAGATTTTGAAGGTCGGCGGTACGAGGATGCTGCCCGTAGATGTCAGGGTCATTGCGGCGACGCACCGCGACCTCCCCGGGATGGTGAAAGAGGGGACATTCAGGGAGGATTTGTATTACCGGTTGAAAGTGCTCCAGATCGATATTCTGCCGCTACGCGAGAGAAAGGAAGACATTCCGGCCCTGATCCGCTTCTTCTTCGAGAGAAGAGGGCTTCCCTTCGACTTGTCCGGGCCGATCATGGAAGCGATGCTGGATTACGAATGGCCGGGCAACATTCGGGAGTTGGAGAATACGATCGAATATCTTTCCATCATGGGAGACGAGACGTTCGGAGTGGAGGACCTTCCGTTTCTGACCCAATATTCCGGGAATCCTTCGTACAAGTCGGAGGAGGAAGACGATAATCAGCCGGTCGTCGCCCAGGCCGCCTCGCCGGCGTTCCGGAACGAGGGAGAGAGCTTGGGGAAGAATCGGCTCGTCACCTGGTCCGTCGCAGGGATAGACGCAGAGAGTTTCTTGCTCGAGCTGGTCCTGGAGGCCGACCGTTCAGGAAGGCATACCGGGCGCAGAAACTTGGTCGGTATGGCCCGGGAGCGGGGCGTGATCATGACGGAGAACGAGATCCGCAAGCGAATGGAAAGTTTGAGAAAACAAGGCTTGGTCGACATCAGGCTCGGCCGCTCAGGGTGCACGCTAACGGCGGAGGGCTTCAAGCATCTGCACGAGGGACAAACTGCCCAACTCCGCCATTTCATTGACCAACGGCAACTATGAATTTGACCGATAGGCATGAATAGGATTAGCGCCTTTTGTTCAATGAACAGAAGGCGTGTTTTTTTATCGCTTGATCATCTCCGAACGGGTTAATCGGGTTAATTGGGAGAATCGGGTCAATTGGGATGGTGTGAAGCTGTTAATCAAGAAAGAAGTATTGAAAATCGCGCAAAAGGGGCTGGCACGATTCTTGCTTGATTATAAAGTGTAGATATTTTTTGTTACAGGGAGGGCTTGAACTGAGAACATTGCCGCTTGAGAACGTGGAAGCGAGACGAATCGTTGAGCTGGCTCAGACGCTCATCCGGTTTCAGAACACGAACCCGGAGAGCGTTAACCGCTGCGCGGATTATTGCTCCGATTGGTTGCGGGCCGCAGGTCTCGATCCGAGAGTGTACGAACACCGGGGCTTGAAGAGTGTCGTGGCGTCTGTCGGAAGCGGCAGTCCCACTATCGTTCTGAATGGCCATCTGGACGTCGTGCCCGCCCAGCCGGAGCATTTCGTACCCCGGTTGGAGAACGGCAAGCTTTACGGAAGAGGCAGCTATGATATGTTGGGCGCTGTTGCCTGCATGCTGCTGCTGATGCAGGATCTTGCGCAATCGCCGCCGGATTGCACGGTTGTTCTTTGTTTGGTCCCGGACGAAGAAAGCGGCGGAGAGCTCGGAACGGGATTTCTCGTTGAACAAGGATGGTTGGGAGATATCGCGATTTGCGGGGAGCCGACCAACCTGGACATCGCCATCCAATCCAAAGGGATATTGCAGATTGTCGTCGAAGTCGCCGGCGTCGCGGCGCACGGAAGTCGTCCTTGGTTGGGCAGGAATGCGATCTTGGAGGCACAGGAGCACTATCAGACGATCGCCTCGCTGCATTTCTTCCATGAAGAATCGCCGTTTCTTGGCAAGGCCTCGCTTAATTTGGCCAAGATCGAGGCAGGCACTGCTTTTAACCAAGTGCCTGACCAATGCAAGATGGGAATCGACATCCGTTATTTGCCTGATCAAGATCCGGGGCTTCTTCTAGAGGTAATCCGGAAGGCGGTACCTTCGGCCGAGGTTAAGGTTCATTTCCAAGGGACGCCGGTGAACACCGATCTGGAGAACGTTTGGGTCAGTAAGCTGAGGAAGCATTCGGGAACGCTATTCTTTGGCCAGGAGGGCTCCGCGGACACGAGATTCTATGCGGAACGGGGAATGCCGGCCGTCGAATTCGGTCCTTCGGGAGCTAACCATCATGGACCTGGGGAATACGCGGATGTTCAGTCTTTATGCGAATACAAGAGCATTTTGAAGCAATTCATTACTCACGTAAAGGATGAGGAACATGAAGTTTAAGGACAAAGCGGTAATTGTGACGGGTGCGGGCTCCGGGAATGGACGCTCTATTGCTCTTCGTTTTCTGGAGGAGGGCGCCAAAGTCGTCGTGGCGGATTTGAATCTGAACGGAGCTAACGAGACCATATCGCTCGCAGGAGAAGGAAGCACCGCAATCGCCGTTAAGGCGGACGTCACGAAGAAAGCGGACGTGGAGGCGATGGTCGCGACAGCTGTTGAAGCCTTCGGTACGCTTGATATTCTTGTCAACAATGCGGGTATCGTCGCTTTCACCGAATTTCTTGAACTGTCCGAGGAGGAGTGGGACAAGGTGCACAATGTGAACCTGAAAGCTCCGTTCCTATGCTCCCAGGCTGCCGCCAAAGCCATGATCAGCAATGAAACCAAGGGTCGAATCGTTAACATCACTTCGGTTGAAGCGCACCGCATCGTCTCCAGCAGCGGGCATTGCCAGCCGCATTATAATTCATCCAAGGGAGGTCTCAACCTGCTGACCAAAGCGGTCGCGCTCGAGCTGGCTCCTTACGGCATCACGGTGAACGCGGTGGCTCCCGGTGTTGTGGAAACTCCGTTCACGGCAGGGGGATTGAAGAATCCGGAGGTTCGGGAATGGGTGCTGGACCGGATTCCGGTCGGACGTATCGCGAGCCCGGTCGATATCGCCAACGCGGTTCTTTTTCTGGCCTCGCAGGAGTCTGAGTATATTACGGGATCGACGGTATTCGTAGACGGCGGTTGGACGATTCATTAACGAACGAGGGGGTACGGATCGTGGCGAGATTAAGCATCGAGGAATTGTCCCGCTTAACGGCGTCCGGAGAGATCAATTCGGTTATTGTCGCCGGAGTGGACATGCAGGGCAAGCTGTTCGGAAAAAGGGTGCCCGCGCGCTACTTCCTGGAGGAGGCCCGAGAAGGCATCCATACTTGCGCATTGAACCTGGCTTGGGATGTCAGCTTGAACTTTGGAGAGTTCGATTATTGCAACTGGGATACGGGAGTTCACGACATGAAGACGATTCCCGACCTGTCGACGCTCCGCCCTTATCCATGGTCTCCCGGTACAGCATTGGTTCTCGCGGACTTGGAGGAGAAGAGCGGAGAAGCCGTTAGCATCGCCCCTCGGAACATTTTGAAACGGCAGATCGCAAAGGCCGAAGGGATGGGCTTCAAGGCATATGCGGCTTCGGAGATCGAGTTTTATGTTTTCAAGGAGACTTCCGATTCGGCGAGAGAGAAGAACTTTGCGAATCTTAAACCGCTGTTTCCGTATCCGATCGATTACTCGATCTACCGTCTGACGGTCGATCACTGGTTTCTCGGCCAGCTCACCTCCAACCTGGAAGCCGTCGGCGTTCCGATCGAAGCGCTGAAGGGCGAGTGGGGAAACGGGCAGGTCGAGCTTAACGTCAGGTATGCCGAAGCGCTGGAGATGGCGGACCGAACGGCGATATACAAGAACGGTATCAAGGAAATGGCCGCATTGAACCAATTAATGGTGACGTTCATGGCGAAGCAGGATACGAACGATTCCGGCAGCAGCGGGCATACACACATCAGCCTGTGGGATACCGAGGGGTCGGTCAACGTGCTTCACGATCCGGACAAGGAGTACGGTTTGTCCGAGACGGGCCGGTATTTCCTCGGCGGAATGCTCGCTCTCGCGCCGGAGCTTATGGTGTTCTATGCGCCTTACGTCAACTCGTACAAGAGGCTCATGGATTTCGGATCGGGCGCGCCCAATACGATAAGCTGGGGCATCGACAACCGCAGCACCTCGTTCCGTTTCGACGGCAAGGGCAAATCAAGCCGGTTCGAGAATCGGGTGCCCGGAGCCGACGCGAATCATTACTTGGTTATTGCGGCGATGATGGCTTCCGGATTATACGGGATCGAGCACCGCATCGATATTCCGGAGCCGATTAAAGGCAATGCGGGCGTTATGGATTTGCGGAAGCTGCCGACGAATCTATATGAGGCGAGAAAAATTCTGGAGGGAAGCGAGATTGCACGGGAGCTTCTTGGCGACGAGGTTGTCCGGCATTATTTGCAAGCCGTGGATCTGGAGTTGAAAGAATATTTTACGGTCGTAACCGATTGGGAGCGCCGAAAATATTTCGAATTTATCTAAGAAGTCCGAACAACGGCATGCAGAGGAGGAACGCGCGAATATGAGCACGACGGATATGGAGACTTGGAACCACAACTGGATCGGCGGCCGGCAAGTCTCGTCATCTGCCACCTTGGAAGTTTTCGACCCATCGAACGGACAGGCGATCGGACGAATTCCCGATTTGGAGAGCGAGCGTGTGACGGAGGCGGTCGATGCCGCTTCCGCGGCTTTCCCCGAGTGGTCCGTCCTTCCCGCGCAAGCGAGGGCTGCATTTCTGGAGGAATGGGCATCCCTGCTGGTACGGGAGAAGAAAACCTTAGCCGAGCTGTTGTCGAGAGAGCAGGGAAAGCCGCTTAAGGAGGCTACGGGAGAGATTGAAGGGACGGCGGCGATCATCCGCTGGTACGCCGAAGAGAGCAAACGGGCCTACGGCGAGATCATTCCGGCTTCCAACCCAGGACAGCAATTGCTGGTATATAGGGAGCCTGCGGGGCCGGTGGCGCTCATTACTCCGATGAATTTCCCCGCGGCAACCGTCGCCCGCAAAGTAGCGCCAGCTCTTGCGGCCGGCTGCACAGTCGTCCTGAAGCCGGCCGAGACGACGGCAATGACGGCCATCGCCATGTTCGGCTGCCTGCAGCAGACCGGAATTCCCCAGGGAGTCGCAAATTTGGTGACGGGAGTGCCTTCGCGCATCGGCGCTCAGCTCATGACCGACTTCCGTATTCGCAAGCTTTCGTTCACCGGCTCCACTCAAGTGGGCAAGACACTAATGGCTCAAGCGGCCGCCACGGTTAAGCGGGTGTCGTTAGAGTTGGGCGGCAACTCTCCGGTCATCGTGTTTCCCGACGCGGACTTGGATAAAGCGGCTGCCCAAATCGTAGGAAATAAATTCGAGAACTGCGGACAGGTATGCAACGGAATCAACTTGGCTTACGTTCATCGGGATGTTCATGAAGCGCTGCTGAGCAAGCTGCTGCCGCTCGTGAGGAATTTGAAAGCCGGGGCGGGAAGCGAACCCGGCACGGACATCGGACCGCTTATTAACGATCGGGCTCTCGCGAAGGTGGAACGTCTGGTGAACGACGCCGTGGCCAAAGGCGCGAAGGTTCTGACGGGCGGGAAGCGTCCGTCCGGAGAAGCGTATGCAGGCGGAAGCTTCTACTTGCCGACCTTGCTGGATGGAGTGACCTCGGAGATGGATCTGGCCAGGGAGGAAATATTCGGACCTGTTCTGCCCATCCTTGTTTTCGATACCGAGAGCGAAGCGGTCGAGCGGGCGAACGCTACCCGATACGGATTGGCGGCCTACGTCTTTACTTCCGACTTCGCTAGGATTCATCGGCTGATTCGGAAGCTGGAGAGCGGCAATCTCGCGATCAACGGTACGTCTCTGGCCTATGCGCAGGCTCCGTTCGGCGGCATCAAGGAGAGCGGTGTCGGCCGAGAGGGCGGACGGCATGGGCTGGAGGAATTCTCGGTGCTGAAATATGTAGCTTTGACTACAGAATAATGCCGGAAAGATGAGGGGGCGGACGTATGCCGAAATCTACGCGGACGCTTAAGGTTTGGCTGGTTAAGAGTTCGGACGTTCTGCTGCGGGCGACGGGATTGTTCGCCAGAAGAGGACTTCAGATCGAAGGGCTGACGGTTGGCGATTCCGGTAATGACGGGCTCTGGCTCATGACGTTGGAGGCGGAAGCTGAACCGTCCGAATGGGTGCAACTGACCGAACGCTTGCGCAAAATCATCGGAGTGACCCATGTGAACGGAGTGATCCGAGAGGACGAAGAGACGAAGGCCCCCCGCTTGATCGAAGGTTGAGTAGGGTGACGGAAACATGGGGAGGCGAGGATATGACGGCATGCATTTTATCGGTAACGGTTCGTAACCGTCCAGGCGTATTAGCCCGGGTATCGGATTTGTTCGCTCATTCCGGGACGAACATCGACCGGATGACGGTCGGGGAAATTCGGAATCCATCACTATCCAGGATGAGGATAGAAGCCCGTCTGGACGAGGCGAGACTAAAAAATATCATCGGGTGCCTGCAACGGATGCAGGACGTGCTGGACATAAGGACCTTCCAATCCCGTTCGAGAGCGTTCGCCTACTGGTCGGTCGTATATGGGCTGTTCGTTACGATTCTCGGTCTTAATCTGGCGACTCCGTTATATGCCGTCTACAAGGCGCAATGGGGATTAACCCCGGGCATCATTACGTTGGTGTTCGCCGCGTACGCTCTGGCCGTCATCCCCTCGATCGTTCTCTTCGGCCAATTGTCGGACCGGATCGGATACCGTAAGCTTCTTATGGCAGGCGCCGTGGCGGCGCTGTCGGGTTCCGCCTGTATGGCTTTGGCGGACGGCTTGCCGCTGCTGCTCTTGGCCAGAACGCTTCAAGGCCTGTCCGTCGGCCTGTTCAACGGCATCGCGGTATCGGCGATGACCGCGCTCCACCGGAACAAAGACAGGCAGCGCTCGGCGTTTCTCGCCGCCGCCGCCGTTACGGCAGGCAACGCATTGGGGCCGGTGATGTCGGGAGCGCTGGCCCAGTTCGGGCCTTGGCCGACGCAACTTCCCTACCTTGCGCACATCGCGCTCGTCCTCCTCGGTCTGGCTTGCTTGCTGGTCTCCAGGTCAGCGCCTCGAAAATCCGGAGGACCCCGGCTTCACTGGCCGGCCATTCCAAGAAGGCTCCTCATGCCCTTCCTCCTCTCGGCGGTCACTTCCTTTATCGCATGGGCGGTAATTAGCCTGTTCATGTCTATCATTCCTTCCTACATGGGGGAATGGATCGGCACGAGCAGTCTGCTGATATCCGGAGTCACTTCGGCATCCGTTCTTGCCGTATCCGCGGCTTCCCAACTGATATTCGGCCGGCTGTCCCCGGAGAAGATGGCGCTTGCCGGATTCGTCTTGCTCCTGGGCGGTTTGATTTCGCTAGTGCTGGCCATTCATGCGGGTTCGGGGATATTATTGGCCGCTTCCGTGTTGTTTACGGGCTTGGGGCACGGTCCGCTATACGCAGGCAGCCTGGCTCTGACCAACAACATGGCGCCCGAGCAATCAAGGGGAGACCTGATTTCTTCGTATTACGCGGTGACTTATCTGGGAGTGGCTCTTCCGGTCATGGGGCTCGGACTGTTGGCGCAGCGGCTGGGTTTAGAGTCCGCGATCGGCGGGTTCGTTCTCGCGCTTGTCTGTGTGTCGGCTGTCGGAATGTGGGGATGGAGCATGTTAAATAAATGGAGGAAACCGGTATGAGTTTGTTTGATACGATGGTGAAGGACGACTACGAGGAAGTATTGTTCTGTCAGGATAAGAGTTCAGGGTTGAAGGCGATCGTGGCCATCCATGATACGACTCTTGGGCCTGCTTTGGGCGGGTCGAGAATGTGGACCTACGCTTCCGAAGATGCGGCTTTGGAGGACGTGCTGAGACTAGCCAAGGGAATGACTTACAAGAATGCCGTGTCCGGACTCAATCTTGGAGGCGGCAAGGCCGTCATCATCGGAAATCCGAAGACGGACAAGAGCGAAGCGC
Organism: Cohnella sp.; assembly: GCF_041641335.1. Lineage (NCBI taxonomy): Bacteria > Bacillati > Bacillota > Bacilli > Caryophanales > Paenibacillaceae > Cohnella > Cohnella sp. The sequence continues at coordinate 11,440 of NZ_JBEPYQ010000115.1, forward strand.
TGTTTCGGGCGTTCGGACGTTACATTCAAGGCCTTGGAGGACGTTACATTACTGCCGAGGATGTGGGGACAACGACCGAGGACATGGACCTGATCTATCAAGAGACCGACTATGTAACGGGAGTCTCCCCAAGCTTCGGCTCTTCCGGTAATCCCTCGCCGGCAACGGCATACGGCGTTTATCAGGGGATGAAGGCAGCTGCCGGGGAAGCTTTCGGATCGGACTCTCTGGAAGGCAGGGTCGTTGCCGTCCAAGGAGTAGGCAGCGTTGCTACTCGATTATGTCAATATTTGAGCGAAGAAGGGGCGAAGCTCGTCGTAACGGACATCGACAAGGACGCGGTCAGAAGAGCTGTGGAGAGATTCGGCGCCGTGCCTGTCGACCCTGCCGACATCTACTCGGCGGATTGCGACATTTATGCTCCATGCGCTCTTGGAGCGACATTGAACGACGATACGATTCCTCTTCTCAAGGCAAGGGTGATCGCCGGCTCCGCCAACAATCAGCTTCGGGAATCGCGCCACGGAGACCGCCTTTACGAGCTGGGTATCGTCTACGCGCCGGACTATGTCATCAACGCGGGCGGAGTCATCAATATCGCGGACGAGCTTAGCGGATACAACCAAGAGCGCGCCTACAAGAAGATCGCCGAGATTCGCTCCAGCATCGCCCGCATATTCGAGATTTCGAGACGGGAACGAATTCCCTCCTATGTTGCGGCCGATCGTCTGGCGGAAGATAGAATCATGCAGATGAAGAACGTGCGGAGCGCATTCGTTCAGAACGGGCTGCACTCGCTTAGCCGCAGAAAGCCGAGCGCTCATTAACTTAAACGAAGGTGAGGTAATCATGATGTCAAAGGTGATTGATCCGCAAGCGGTGTTCAATACGGATGAGGCCAAGACGGGTTATGCGCAAGAATTGAAGAGAACCCTGACCTTTAAAGATCTGGTTATTTTCGGTCTCATTACGATGCTTCCGATTGCTCCGACGCAGGTATTTGCCAGCGTGTCGATCGTGAGCCTCGGCATGGCTCCTCTCGTCTATCTGGTCGGCGTAATCGCCATGGTATTTACGGCGTACAGCTACAGCTCGATGAGCCGGGAATTTCCCATTGCCGGCTCCGCGTACTCTTTCGTGCAGCGCGGTCTGAATCCGCACGTTGGTTTCCTGACGGGCTGGATCATTATTATGGACTACCTGATTATTCCCGGCATGCTGATCGCCTTCTCCAATCTGTGGCTGTCCGCCGTCTTTCCGGGAGTTCCGTCATTGCTCGTCATTTTGCTCTTCGCCTTCATCATCACATTCGTTAATGCGCGCGGAATCTCTTTGACTAGGTGGGCAAGCTACCTGTTTCTATTCTGTCAGCTGGGCTTGATCGCCATCTTCATCATTTGCGGATTGAAGTACGTGCTCATGGACGGACACGGGATGGGCGGTTTCTCGCTCGCGCCGTTCTATCAGCCAGGAAAGATCGACCTGCAGCTCATCGCTTCCGCCGCTTCTATCGCGGTGCTCGGATTTATCGGCTTCGACGCAATCAGTACCCTCTCCGAAGAGACCAAGAATCCGACCCGAACAGTCGGTCCTTCCGTCGTCGCCAGTCTCTGCCTGATCGGTTTGCTTTTCCTTGGCCAATCTTACATGGCTTCTCTGGCGCATCCTAATTACGAGGACCTCGATCCGGGGATGGGTTACCTGGACATTATTAAGGAAGTTGGAGGAAGCGAACTCTATTACGCCTTCATCCTGATCGGAGTCCTCTCGGTAGGGATCGCCAACGCGCTTACGGTTCAATCCGCCATCTCCCGCGTTATCTTCTCAATGAGCCGGGACAAGCTGCTTCCGTTCTCCGGAATCCTGTCGAAAGTCCACTCCAGGTACAAAACGCCTGCGAACGCCACGATTTTCGTAGGACTGGTTTCGGTAGTGGTCGCCCTATTCCTGTCGCTCGATTTTCTGGCGAAGCTCGTAAACTTCGGGGCGATGACGACATACATGCTGTTGAATCTATCGGTCGTCACGCACTTCTTCCTGAAGAAGAAGGTGCGCGATCTGAAAGGTTTCATTCGATACCTGATCTGCCCGTTGATCGGATTCGGGGTTATCGCCTTCATCTGGAGCGGCTTCGATTGGACGACGTACGCGATCGGCTTCACCTGGCTCGCAATCGGCATCGTATTCGGTGCGATCAAGTCGAAAGGGTACAAAGAAGTGCCGCCGGCACTGGGAGAAGTTTAGCACACAAGGAGGAACCACCATGAGATTGACGGGGAAAACGGCCATCGTCACCGGCGCGGCACGCGGAATCGGTTATCATATTTCGAGGCGCTTCGCCGAAGAAGGATGCTCGGTCGTCATGGCCGACCTGTCGGAAGCGGGCGAAGAGACCTCGAAGCGATTGCGCGAAACCGGAGCGGACGCGGTCTTCTGCCGGGCCGACGTATCCAGGAACGATTCCGTTGAGGAATTGATTCGCTTCGCGTCCAAGAAGCTGGGAAAGGTGGATATTCTGGTCAACAACGCTGCCATTAATATTCCGGGCTCCATTCTCGAATTGTCGGAGGAAGTATGGGACCGTACCTACGAGGTGAACGTCAAGTCCATGTTTCTGATGTCCCGGGCGGTCGTGCCCGGGATGCAGGCAGGAGGCGGGGGCTCGATCATCAATCTGGGATCGGCGAACAGCTATGTGGCCGAGCCTCGGCTGGCGGCGTACGTATCTTCCAAGGGCGCGATCTTGATGCTCTCCAAAGCGATGGCGCTAGATTTCTCTCCGCAGGGGATTCGAGTCAATTGCATTTGTCCGGGGTGGGTGGATACGACCTTTAACGACCTTCATGCCGATCTGTTCGGCGGACGGGAAGAAGTGCTCAAGGATATTGCGCAGATCCACCCGATCGGCCGCGCGATCCATCCGGCGGAGATAGCCGAAACCGCCGTGTTTCTGGCTTCCGACGAAGCCAGCGCCATTACCGGGGCAGGCATCGTCGTTGACGGGGGATATACGGCCAAGTGAGCAGGGCTCATTCCAGCAAGCTATTTGAAGAATCCGGGGGAATAAGCGATTATGGTCGGCGTTTCCAAGCTTAGCATTATCGTCAAAGGTTCCGTGATTATCGCGCTTTTGTTTGTGATCGTGGACGCGATTCTGGTGACATCTTCCTATACGAATCAGAAGAAAGCGTACTTCGACGAATTGAAAAGGACCGGAGGCATGCTCGAGAAGCAAATGGAGGTCGTCCTGCCGGCGGTGGTGGAGGCCAAGACGAGCGTAGCGGCGGGGAAGAAGAATGATGCTCCCGTGCTTGAAGAGCTGCTTGTGCGGCTGAACGCCATGATCGACAACGAGTATGTCGCCAACGCTTTCTTCTTCTTGCCGGAGCCTCTCGAGAAAGATGGGGAACAGTCGCTCGTGTTGATTCAATTCAACAACGCTCTTCATGAGGCCGGCTACTATCCGGGGATCAGTTACAGTCCAACCAAGCCGTTCATGGAAAGCTTCTTGGAAGCGGTCGAGAAGGGCGCCGCTCTGACCGACGTATATACGGACGAGAATGGCGCCTGGATTACGCAGCTGAATCTCATGAGGGATGGGGACGGCAAGCCGGTCGCTGTGTTCGGTGTCGACTTCAATTACGGCAATGTAACCGCAAAGCTGAACCGGATGTTATGGAACAATATCGCAGTGTCGGCTGCCGTCGCTTTCTTCGCGATCCTGATCGGAATCGCTGCACTGCGGCAACTGGTCAAGCCTCTCAAGCATTTGATCCTGCTGTCGGCGCAAGCGGCGAAGGGGGACTTGACCGTCTCCATTCCTGTAAGAAGCAGGGACGAAATCGGAGCCCTGTCGACCGCTTTCAACGATATGATACTCAGTCTGCGGAAGCTCACGCAGAGCGTGAGCGCGACGGCGTCAGACGTTGGAGGCGCCGTCCGCATGCTGGAGGCAAAAGCAGGCGAGACGGCATCGGCTACGAAGGAAGCGGGGGAGGCGATGAGAGAATTGGCGGCAGGAACGTCCATTCAGCTCCAAAGCTCGCGGGAGTGCCGGAGTGCCGTCGCGGAAATCTCGGTCGGTATCCAACGGGTCGCCGAATTTTCCTCCGTTGTGGCCGATCTGGCGGTTCAAACCTCCGGCAGCGCAGAGGAAGGCATGGGCTGGGTCGAGCGGTTCTCGGAACAGATGCTAGCGATTCAAGTCGATCTGACCGCGGTCGTCGGGACAGTAAAGGCGTTGAACGACGACAGCGGCAGGATCGGTCAGATTCTGGCGCTTATCGCGGAAGTAGCGACTCAGACGAACCTGTTGTCTCTGAACGCTTCCATCGAAGCCGCCCGCGCGGGGGAAGCCGGAAGAGGGTTTGCGATCGTCGCGGCCGAAATCCGCAAGCTGGCGGAGTTGTCGGAACAGTCGTCGCAGCAGATCGGCCAAATTCTGGAGAGTATCGGCATCGGGACGGCCAAGGCTTCCGAGGAGCTTGAACGGACCGCGCTGGCGGTGCGGCAAGGCTCGGAGACGGCCGAAAGGTCGGGGGAGACATTCAGCAAGATCGTCGATTCGACCCTTTCCGTGTCGAGTCAGATCCAGGAGATCTCGTCCGCCTCGGAGCAGATGTCGGCGGGTTCCGAGCAGATTGCCGCTTCTCTTGATGAATTGGAGCAGATCGCCATGAGGTCTTCGGAGCATACGGGACGCATGTCCGAATTGTCCGAATCCCAGTCTGAACTGGTCGACACGGTAGGCAGCTTGACGGAGCTGTTGCGGCGCGGCTTTGAAGAGCTTACCGCCCATGTCGGCAAATTCAAGGTTTAAGTTATCTTCGACTCAAGCATAAGAAGCTGCGGCGCAAGGGAGTTTATCCTTGCTTCGCCGTTTCTTCGTCGCCACCCACGGCTTTTGGATGGATGCTGCTTCAGTTGTGTATGATTGGATCTGCCGCTATGCCGGCTTCGGGCTTCTGGCTTTGCTTGCCTCAGCCTCTGCTAGACATGCACCCTATTGCGCTCCATCCATGCCGTAGCCCAGTCGACCAACGGTCGTTGTTCCAAAAACCGGACCTCGGCGTTTCCGACTTTGTGAATCTTCAAGTTCTTTTCGTTATCATATTCCTGCCCCAATTGAATAAAATCTTCGTCGTCCACGGCTTGGGTCTTGTAAGTAACCCATTCGCGCTTGCCGTTAATCATCATGGCACTACTTTCCTCGGAGAATTTCTTGCCAGGGAAATTCGCCCTCGTTTCCGCCAAGTGCAGCGACGTATTTTTGTCGTAGCCGACGCCAACCATAAGCACGTAACCGCCTAACTGATATAGCTTATCCAACGGAGAGCCTTCTCCAAAAATGTTGCTTAAATCATGATTATCCGTTATGTATTCCGCATGCATGCCTACTGCCGCTATGGAACGCGCAGGGTGGTTGGACCTTGCGGCTCCAGGCCACTTGCGAAACATCTCGGCTACGACACCCATGCCGATTGCCGGGGTAACCTCTTTATCATAAGCGGGCCAGTGTTCTCTAATGGCAGGCCACCACTCTACGGGCTCCTCCCAATGCACGCCTGTTGACGGGTCGAGATTCTTCCACGTTTGGGATGGCATGATCAGGGTTCCTTTTGCTCCGACGACTTCTAGAAGGGATCGAATGAACGTCTCGGCGCCGCCTACAACAAAACCAAGCTTGCTTAACGAAGTATGGACTATGACGGTTTGTCCTTCCATGAGTCCGCATCCTCTGAACTTGTCGATGAGGTCTCCTTTGGTGAGGATAGCTCGTGTTTCCTTCTTGATCATAATCGGAATCTCCACCTTTTCATTAAATAAAAAGACAACCCGGCTAAAGTAGCGGGTTGTCTCTAGCAAGGCTAGCGAAGCATTGCCCTAAAAATTCATTACTCACTATATTATATCAACCTTTTTCTACGCGGCAATCGCCTTTTGCGATGCGAACGATACTTGCTCAGGTTGAACGGATTCCTTCAAATGCATTTTTTACTAGATTCTCCACATAAGGTTTATCCAAGGTGTCGCCTGTCACGAGCAAACGGTAGAAAATCGGCCCGTAAATGAGATCAATGCATACGCCAACATCGAGATTGTTTTTCAATTCCCCGCGTTGGACCCCTTTTTCCAGAAGACCTCCTGCCTCAAGTCGGCGGGGACGGAAAAAACGAGTACGATAGGCCTCCGCCAGTCCTGAATCAAACTGTCCTTCGCCTAATAACTCCGTAATGATGGTCCCCTCTCGACTTGTCAAAAACGCGGTTAAATTCGTGGCGTGAATTAAAATATCATTAAAGGTTGTACCTGTATCAGGTACGGGTAATCTTTCCGTGGCCGCATTCAGGTAACCATCCATGACCACGGCAGCCTTGTTGGGCCACCATTTATAAATCGTGGCTTTGCTAACTTGGGCACGTTCGGCAATTTTATCTACGGTGACGGCTTGAAAGCCATTTTCCAGCAATAGCTCGTAAGATGCGGAAAGGATAGACTTTTGGGCATCCATATTACGCGGTCTTCCTCTTTTTCCATTCATCATCATCTTCTTCTTTCGTCCATAGTTGATCCAATCAAACAAACTATACGTTCAGTATACCGTTTATATAAAAAAAAATAAAGGTGTGACCACCCATTTACAAAACTATACGTTTAGTATATTATTCTGTTATATAATTTATAAACTATACGTACAGTTTATAAAATGAAATGGAGGAACATGGTTTGGAAGAGAAAAAACCTATTGAGAAAAGTATCCCAGCATGGTTAATCCTACTTCTGGCTACCGCATGCGGCGTCATTGTAGCTAATCTATACTATGCCCAGCCCTTGGTTGGAGTAATCAGCTCTTCCATCGGGCTGCCCGCAAACAGTTCCGGCTTGATCGTGACGTTAACGCAGATGGGTTATGTAGCCGGCTTGTTATTTGTCGTACCTATAGGAGATATCGTTGAAAATCGAAGGCTGGTTGTCGTATCTTTAGTTCTCACAGGCGTTGCGCTTGCCATCACGGCAGTGTCGAATCAAGCTGTGCCATTCTTGGCGGCTTCCTTCGCGATCGGCTTAGGGTCAGTAGCGGCACAGGTACTTGTGCCTTTTGCGTCCTACCTTGCGCCGGATGCTATCCGCGGTCGCGTTGTCGGCAATGTCATGAGCGGCTTGTTGCTCGGCATCATGCTCTCGCGTCCGTTGTCGAGCCTGGTCGCCGAGTTTCTGGGCTGGCATACCGTATTCGCTCTGTCCGCCGCAACGGTTATTATATTGGCGATCGTATTGTCAAAGGCGCTACCCGCAAGAAAGCCCATGACGGACACGCGCTATATCGCTCTGCTAGGTTCGATGTGGCACTTGCTGCGCACTACCCCGATCTTACGCCGCAGGGCTGCTTATCATGCCTTTGCGTTTGCAACTTTCAGCTTATTTTGGACAACCGTTCCGCTAATGTTATCCGGCCCGCTCTTTCATTTTTCACAGATACACATTGCGTTGTTTGCGCTTGTCGGAGTCGTTGGCGCAATAGCCGCGCCTTTGGCGGGGCGGCTGGCCGATAGAGGCTGGACTAAACCCGCAACAGGGATTGCGCTCGCCATTGTCGTCATTTCGATGCTGCTGCCGCTTATTATCCCTAAGGGTTCAATGACCGGAATAGTTATTCTCGTCGTTTCGGCTATTTTATTGGACGCCGGTGTATCCGGAAATCTTGTCCTTGGACAACGCGCGCTCTTCTCGCTGAGTCCGGAAATTCGCGGTCGGCTGAATGGCCTTTTTATGGCTATCTTCTTTATTGGCGGTGCTGTCGGATCCGCAATTGGGGGATGGGCATATGCCACAGGAGGATGGAGTGCCGTGTTATGGATTGGAACGGCTTTCCCGGTCATAGCCATCCTTTACTTTGCGACAGAGAGAAAGTAATTCAATTCTACTTGGACCTTGTGAGAGGTCTGGCAATGCTATAACATAGTCAGGGTTTGACCACTCAGATTTCTACTTGAACCTTACGTAACGTAATGATTTATAGTGAACGTAACAGCGGGAAGAAAACACGGCCAACGGCCAAAAAACGAACAAAAATTCGAAATCGGAGGAGAAACAGACATGAGAAAACTCGTATTGTTCATGCATGTGTCGCTGGACGGGTATGCGTCGGATTCGAACGGAGGACTAGATTGGATTCCGTATGACGAGGAAATCGAGAAATACGCCGAGGAGGTCGTAGCCGAAGTCGGCTCTCCCGTATACGGACGCACGACGTATCGGATGATGGAGAGCTACTGGCCCACGGTACTGGACAATCCGGATGCGTCGAGGCACGACATGGAGCATGCCAAATGGGTACAGGATGTTAAGAAGATCGTCATTTCCAGCACGCTAGACAAGGCGGAATGGAACAATACGACACTGATCAAGGACAATATCGCAGAGGAAATCAAGGCGCTCAAGGAGCAGCCCGGTAAAAATCTCGTTATCTTCGGCAGCCCAGGGGCAGCGAAGACGCTGCTTGAGCTCGGCCTGATCGACGAATTCATGCTGACGATTTGTCCGGTCATCCTGGGCGGCGGAAAATCAGTATTCGACGGCGCCAATGAGAAAATCAATCTCAAGCTGCTGTCCAGCCGAACGCTCAAGTCGGGCATTATCGCGGCCCGCTATGAGTTGGAGAAATAGCCGTGCCGTGCAAGGTTTTCCACTAACCGGAAACGATAGTTGAACCAAGTTCGTTCAGGCCGCCGATTACTTCGGTGGCCTTTCGTGTTTTACTAAGTGGGTATAAGTGACGGCGAAAAATTTTGTTTTGGAAGCCTTTTAGTTGTGACTACACATTATTAATAGCATTCGTGAAGCCAATTACGAACGAGACAACAAAGGCAAGCACATTGAGAGCCGTCGCGACGATTCCGCATACCAAGCCTGCAATTGCCATACCGCGACCTCGCACCTGTACCCGCTTGATTTCTTTAAACGATAAAGACGCGAACACAATCGCAACGATACCGCTGAAGAAGCCAATGATTCCAAGAAATAAGATTCCACCCAATGGCAAAGTAATTAAGGATATTATACCCAGTACTAGAGAGGCAATTGCTTTGCCACTCGTCTTCGCCTGTGACGGAACGTAAGATGGGGTTATCGGAGAAAACCCGTATTGCGGCTCTTTGGGATTGTTATCCAAGGAATATCCTCCTATTAATGAGTCATTATTTCTATTATACTTCTCGTAGTAAAATACTGTAAATCCATCTCGCAAATTAAAATTTTTGTCGAACTCGCATATTTCGGTAGCAACAACGAAGGAAGCTCCACAAGATTTCACGGCGTATAATGTTCCGGCAGCGACATGGACTGTTTTCAGGACCTTGGGGCCGCAGCCTGAAGCTTTATTGAGAACCTGGTTCACCGCTATGTTTGACGATGGAGGTGCTAAGGAGAACCATAGCATAAGGACAAAATTTCCGGACGACAGAAACATCGACCCCTGATCGAGGTATAAACAATAAGCATGGTGTTTATAAGTCGGTGATTTTGGTATATCGAGGGGGTTATCCGGTTGAGAGGACAGATCAGCGTTGGTTTGACGGCGATTATCGTTTTGCTGCTCGCATTCCTGCTCGGAGGCTGTTCCGATTTGTTCGGCAAATCGTCTCCGGATCCTTCAGCTTCGGAAACGTCGACAGCTGCTCCTTCTTCGGACCTTTCGACCGTGCCGGATTCGTCGGAGGGCGTTACGGCGTATTTGTCGGCGTGGGAACGGTTTGATTATGCGGGGATGTATGCGTTGCTTTCGCCTTTCGTGAAGAACAATCTGACGGAAGAGCAGTTCATCAAGCGGTATCAGACGATCTATGATGCGCTTGAGGTGTCCAATCTGGCCGTAACGGCGCTTCCGGCCGAACAACAGACGTCGGACGGAGCGGGGACGGAAGGTACGGCTGTGACGGGAAACGGGAC